>NZ_JABWPQ010000012.1:0-147688 GCF_013366255.1 Pseudoalteromonas sp. McH1-7
ACTCATGGTAACTACTCTTGTTTTTTGGCGATTACAGAGTACCACCAACAGGCAGTTGATCTCTCCTCACCGATTAATCATGAGTGGTGCACTTATTATCTGAATTCGGGCCATATCAAACTTGCTCTTTTTATTACATTGATAAAATCAAAGATCACGAGTTTGCAGAGCACGACGAATTTGTATTTGGGCCATATACAAATGAGCAATTTGCAACGTTAGTTAAAAAGTTAGGCTTGCCGAGGGTCAGCTCGGAGTGAGCAAAATGCTGAAACATGCTTTAACAAAGGAATACTACACAGTAGACTTTTGCTTATTCGTTTTGCTTCTGGCCGAATACGCCTGTAATGTCATCAATAGAGTCAACTTTAAAGTCATAAAAATTATCCGATGTGATAATTTAATGCTATGTATCTTTTTTTGGTTACACGGTTAACTTTGTTAAACATGCACTATATATTCGGCATATGACAAATTCCTAAACAAAAGGACGCAAAATGACAATGGATGAAATGATGAATACTACAAGAAATATCAGCAAACCTAGTAGGATTAATAACTTCCTGTTAGAAGTTTATTTATCTCTAAATTTTTGAATAAAAATATATAACAACCGAATTTTGACAGTGTTCTTAAAGCTCGGCGTGTGCACTAGTGCTGATTATTTTATTCAATTATTTGTGTGTTAATTAGGAAGGTGTTAGCCTACTTAAATTAAATATAGGGTATTACCGTTGTTATCTAAAAGCAAAACTGTCTTAAGTTTTTGTTTATTTGTACTGTTACTTCTTAGTTTCGGTATAACTTATGAACAAGTCTCTCGAAATAATACATTATTAAAGTATCCAGCTAACGGCTCATTAGTTGATATAGGTTCTCGCTTTTTGCACATTGACTGCAGAGGGGAAGGTACGCCTATTGTTATTCTTGAATCAGGCTTAGATACTTTGGGTTCATTAAGTTGGTCAGCTGTTCATGACCAATTAGCTCAAACAACGAGAACTTGTGCTTATGATCGCGCAGGTATCATGTGGAGTGACCCTCGGCCCCGAACAAACAATTTGATGCAAGATATTGCGAGTGATTTAAATAAAGCGCTTGTTATATCGAATGAGAAACCTCCATATATTATGGTTGGTCATTCATTTGGTGGTGTATATATTACGAAATTTACTGAGCTGTTTGAAAAAAAAGTTGCTGGTATTGTGTTGATAGACTCACCTCATCCAGAGCAGATGGATTTAGTTCAAGATGTTGAAATACCATTGATTCTATCTTTAAAAAATTCAGTTTTCCAAATAGTTAAGCCCATTATGGATATAATAGGTTTAACTCGTATTATAAATAATCAGGCTAGTTTCGCTTTTCCAAATCAATCACAGTATCATTCAGAAGCTGTGAAAGCCTTTGCACCATTATCTGATCATACTTTATCTCAGGAAATTTTGAATTACTCTGTTGGTCTAAAACAAATCCGCTCACTAAGAAACTTTGGCGACAGACCTATGTTTGTTCTCGGTAACATTGTTAATTACACAAAAATGTCTGATCTACAACTTGCCAATGCAGGTTTAAGCCGTGATATTGTGCCGGCAGTAATGGAGCAAGACCGTTATATGTTTAACGACCAAGCATCATGGTCATCTAATAGTCATTTGAAATTATTCCATAACACGTCGCATTACATACAATTTGAAAAACCTACCGAAGTAATCAATACGGTGTTATTCGTTATCAGTGAGGTTAAAAGGCAAGCTGATTAGATACTGTGCCTGCGTGTATTATTGAGTTAATACTGATCTGCACTAATATTTGTTCATCATGGTTGTGTCAGGCTCTACTTAACATTGCAACGAATTGCTTCGCTTTAGCATCAAAACACTTTGAAATAAGGTTGCTGTACACGTTTTTGATTAATTATCCCCTAAATTAATAACTCCGAGTTTGGATCTAAGCTTTTTACAGCATCTTAAAAGTACAACTTTGAAAAAACGCGACAGCGAGTAGCAGTTATGTAGAAAGCATAATTTTTGACCAGGTTTATTGTTGTACCTAATTGCAGTGTGTTATTGAGAGTGGTTTCTATTTGCGGTATTGTTACACGAAGCCTTACAGTATTGCCTGGATTCTCTTTCTTTGCCCGTAGTTATGTGGTTAGTAGCGATTTATCAATAACTTAGAAGTTATTTTCAGCAAAAGGCCGTAGGTCATCAGAGGTGTATACTGTATCTATGGCGGGGGCAATAGAAAAGTACCGACTAGAAGTCAGCCGATTTCTCATCAGAAAAGTTGGTTGTGCTGAAACAGCTGCAGATATCTTTCAATCGGTTGCTGAAAATATGCTAAGGCGCAACCCTGACCCTCCTATTGATGATGTGCGGGCATTTTTATATCGAGCAGCGAAGAGTGCGGCGGTTAACCAGCAACGCACTGATCGCACACTAGATGACAATCATCTTGAGGACAGATGTTTGGGTGAATAGATGAAGTCGGAAAACTGTCAAAACCTGTTGATGAAATGGAGCTCAAATGACCAGCATAAGGAATAATACTAAATCGTTGCAGGCAACACCTTTTAGCTTAAAGCCAATGATGTTTGAAACCTTTGTATGCACTATGGCAATGATGGCCTTTGCGGCCTTAGCTGCACCCATTGCTCGAGTTATAGGATTGTCAGCTTGGCAAGTAGGTGCCGCTGTAACTGTAGCTGGGTTAGCCTGGGTTATCATGGCACGGGTGTGGGGGAGACTAAGTGACAGAAAAGGTCGCCGTCCAGTGATGTTGTTCGGTCTCACTGGATTTGTGGTTAGTTACTTTATATTGGCGCTGTTTATTGATTATGCCTTACACAGTGCAATACTGCCTGTGATGGCTTTTATTGGTATTGTTGTTGGTCGAGGGATCGCTGGATTTTTTTATGCGGCGGTACCTGTAACAACGGCAGCGTTGGTAGCAGACCATATAGCACCAGATAGCCGTGCTGGTGCAATGGCTGGAGTTGGCGCTGCAAGTGCTGCTGGAATGGTGATTGGCCCTGGTCTTGCTGGTTTGCTTGGGCCAATAAGTTTAAGCTTGCCGTTGTATATTACAGCCTTTTTTCCGGTTATCGCGCTGCTTGTTCTATGGCGCGTATTACCAAAAGTAGAGCTGCATGCTCAGCCATCGGCTAATACAGTAAGCCTCGGTGATAAACGTTTGCGAAGTGCTGTTGGAGTCGCATTCGTCAGCACTTTTAGTGTGGCGGTGGCGCAAATTATAGTTGGCTTTTTTGTACTTGATCAGCTCCAACTTGAACCCGCTCAAGCAGCTAGGGCTGCGGGTGTTGCTTTGGCTATTGTTGGAGTTGCATTGATTATTGCCCAGATTGTATTGCAGAAATTAACATGGCAACCAAAACAACTAATCTTGTGTGGCGGGCTTATTGCTGCTGTTGGGTTTGTAAGCGCTGTGTTGGCGGTCAATACCATGACTATTTGGGCGAGTTATGCAATAGCTGGGTTTGGTATGGGCTGGATTTATCCATCGGTCTCTGCACTGGCTGCTAATTCGGTCAACCCTACCGAACAAGGCGCGGCTGCTGGTATAGTGTCGGCTGCTCAAGGGTTGGGAATTATCAGTGGGCCGATAGTTGGTACTGGACTGTATGGCGTTGATAACACCATGCCCTACTTGCTGATTGCGAACATGCTAGTGGTGATCGTGTTTTGGGCAGCGAGACGTTAAATGTTTTAGGGGGCAGTTTATGCCCCCTAAATATTGCGCACCAGTGGCGTACCGATGAGGACAAGAGTATGACGAATTAATTAATCGTGCATTTGCTTTTCTAAGAAATACGAGTATTTAGCTACTTTTAACTATTTATCCCAAGTTAAGGTTGTTTAGTATGGAAGCCTTTGGCTTTACCTAAAACTTTGTTGATAACTTATTTTGTTAAACGGTTGACTTCGGAATAACGAAGGGACGCCACTAGCTAAGTATTTAAGAAGTATGCTTTTGTAAATTCAATAAATGCAGCCAGTCTCTTAGCTTGATGTTTATCCTTGTGATAAAGAAGAGAAAACTCAACACTTGGAATATGCCATTCAGTAAACACTTCCACCAACTTTCCTTCGTCTATCGCATTTTGACAATAAATCCGAGGCACGCGTATTATCCCGAGTCCATTAAGAGCACCACTGATCAATACTTGTCCGTTTTTACAACGTAAGGTACCGTCAATGGAAACGGAATATGATTCATTTGTTTGATGGTGCAAGTAGCGCCAATGTGCAACAGAGCCGGTTAAGCAGCAATGCATTTGCAACTCTTTTGGGTGCTTAATCACCGGTTTACCAGTTAAATAATTGGGACTTGCGAGCGTACACATTTCTATCATACATAATTGCCGTGCGACAAAACCTGAGTCTTCGAGCTTCCCCATACGAAATGCAACATCAAATTCATCGTTAATTAAGTCAACTCGATGGCTACTAAAATCAAGTTCAACAGACACTTCAGGGTGCAGTTTCATAAATTCACTAACGAGACTCGCAACGTAGACTTCACCCAAGTACCCACCAACGCTGTTGACTCGGATACTTCCCTTAAGATTATCATTATCATTAATGGCATCTACTAGGGCATATTCAATTTTTTGTATTGCGCTATGACATTGAGCAACCAGTCGTTTACCACTATCCGTTAATTTTAATGTTCTTGTTGTTCTTTGTAGCAGCGTCAAACCAGTTTGTTTTTCAAGCGCACTTACTCTTCTTGATATATGTGACCGAGAGACCTTAAGCAACTCTGCCGCGCTAGTGAAGCTACCCTGTTCAGCAACTACGGCAAAAATACGAATATCATCCAAGCTTATTTGGTCAATTATCACTAAACACTCTCCTTATTCTAAAAGATCTAATGAAGCATCATTGTTAGAGTTCAAAATCCGAGCAACTGATTAGTATTACATAGTCGTGATGTTTATTGTTGCTCAGGTGCAACAGTGTTTCAACTGAAATGATATATATGCACTAATAAACTAGCTTTAAGATAGTATCTAGTCACTCAATAGCATTAAAGCTTAATGGAAAAGCGATGGTTTATTGCTTTTCGCTACAAGATGGGTGTTCAATTTTAATCGATAAAAGGTAATCAAATATGAAAAAGCTAGTTGTTGTTACAGGTGCGAGTTCGGGTATTGGTGAAGCAATTGCACGTCAATTAAGCGCACAAGGTCACCCATTGCTGCTGCTCGCACGTCGAGTAGAAAAATTAGAAGCACTGAATTTGCCCAATACGTTGTGCGAAAAAGTTGATGTTACGGACAAACATGCTTTTACAGCAGCAATACTGAAAGCAGAGCAATTATTTGGAGAGGTCGATTTATTAATAAATAATGCGGGGGTTATGCTATTGGGACAAATTGACACTCAAGAGCCAAGTGAGTGGAAACACATGTTTGATGTGAACGTTATTGGGTTACTGAATGGTATGCAAGCCGCACTTGCCCCTATGCTAGAACGAAACACGGGAACTATTATCAACATTAGCTCTATTGCAGGTAAAAAAACATTTCCAAATCATGCGGCATACTGCGGCACTAAATTCGCTGTACATGCCATTTCTGAGAATGTAAGAGAAGAGGCTGCCTCAGCCAATGTTCGTGTAATTACGATTGCCCCAGGGCCAGTTGAAACCGAGTTGCTTTCTCATACCACTTCTGACGACATAAAAGATGGCTATGAAAACTGGAAAAAAGACATTGGTGGAGCGTTGAGTGCCGATGATGTCGCAAGAACGGTTATGTTCGCATACAACCAACCACAAAATGTATGTATTCGTGAGATAGCAATAGCACCGACTAAACAGCAACCTTGATCACAAAAGCAGTAAAGCCGCTCTCCCTTTGGTTGGATACATAAACCAGTTGTAATAAGTGCTTGTTTTAATCGCGCTACCTTACTTGTTAGCTTAACAATAAGCGCTATTGGTTATTTGTAGACTTAACGGGAGAGGCGGTCGCGCTTAATTAATGCGATAGTTCATTCGAACAAATAAACACGCAATTGACGTGGCATGGTTATCGCGAAGTCTACCTATATTGGTAGCCATGGTAATTTAGACAATATGATTATAGGCATTATGAACAGTGGTTACCACAAAGCGCCGACCTGTTTGCCGAACAGTCTATATTTTTTTGAACACGTAAATCTGATCTTCGAAGTGGATGAATGTGATTTACGCATTGATGTGTGTTTGCTAATGGTTTAAGTTCACAATCTAGAGCCGAGCAGCTATAACTTAATAAATGTACACTGTTTGCTTGATTCAATATGAATACTTTACGATGTAAGCGCGTGGCTTTAGGAGGACTACTGTATTTATGTGGAGGGTTTTTTGCTCATGCAGAACCAGTACGCATCATTGTTAATGATTGGGCAAGCCAATTGGTGGTGTCTAATATTTATGCCAGCTTGCTCAAGCACGCTGGAATTCAGTCACAGTTTATTTCTTTGCCAACCGTAGGGCAGTGGTATTACTTAAAATATAACCATGCTGATGTGCAA
Organism: Pseudoalteromonas sp. McH1-7; assembly: GCF_013366255.1. NCBI lineage: Bacteria > Pseudomonadati > Pseudomonadota > Gammaproteobacteria > Alteromonadales > Pseudoalteromonadaceae > Pseudoalteromonas > Pseudoalteromonas sp. McH1-7. Next base: position 6,546 of record NZ_JABWPQ010000012.1, read on the forward strand.
GTTGAGGTATGGCAAGGCACAATGGAAGATAAACTAGAACAATTGCTGCATTCGGGTGATATTCAGCAGGCGGGTACGTATCCTATTTCTACACGAGAAGAGTGGTGGTATCCGGATTATGTCGCAAAATTATGCCCCAAGCTACCTGATTGGCGAGCTTTAAACGATTGTGCACATTTATTTAGCGAAGGTGATGACCCAAGAGGTGTATATTATAACGGTCCATGGGAAAAGAACGATTCAGCGAGAATTAGAGCATTAAACCTGAATTATAGAGTCGAAAACTTACCTGACGACTTTTCACTGGTGCGCGTCCTAAAAGATGCGTACAAAAACAAAAAGCCTATTTTAATATTTAATTGGACCCCAAACTGGGTGGAAGCACGTTATGCTGGCTATTTTGTAGAGTTTCCACCTTATACAATAGAGTGTGGAACGCAGCCACAATGGGGCATAAATAAAGATTTCTTACATGACTGTGGAAACCCTCGTGATGGTTGGATAAAGAAAATAGCGTCAAGCGCGTTTGTTCGCTCACAACCGTGCGCCTTTGCGATTTTACAAAGTATGACCTTTAATTCTGACGACCTTGCACAGTTTGCTTTGCAAGTTAATATAAACGCAAAAACGAATGAAAAAGCCAGTGAAATGTGGCTTAAGCGATATCAATCACGTTGGCAAAGTTGGTTGAAACATCCAAGTTGCCAAATTTATCGCTATAGCCAGAAGTAATTGTAAAGGGGGGTTACACTTTTCGCTTAGCCTACTATTTATAGGGCTTGCCTAAGAAGTAGGTACCACTTATAGTGGGGTAGCGAAGATGTATAATTCAAAGAAAGCTAAGGCAAACCTACACAAAAGTGTTTTTTACCATGACTCATCGCTAAGTGTTTTTCACCAATTAAGTGATTGCTAAGTACAAATGGAGAAAATATGGAAAATAAAGGAAAGCTGTTCTTTTTCTGTGGCAAGATGGGGGCGGGGAAATCGACAAAGTCTCGGACAGTCGCTACTGTAAATAATGCAATTTTAATTTCAGAAGATGATTGGTTGTCAGCGCATTATCCTTCTCAAATTCAAACTTTTGATGATTACATTCAGTACTCAAACCTCATTAAACCTTTTGTTAAATCTCATGTGCAAAACTTATTAAGTATTGGGGTTAATGTTGTTATGGATTTCCCAGCAAATACTGTCAAGCAAAGGTCATGGTTCGTATCACTATGTTCTGAAGTAAATAGTGATTATGAGCTCTGGTATCTAGCGTTAACCGACGAGCAATGTTTATCTCAAATCGCTATGCGTCGGGTAGAACAACCAGAAAGGTCAATGTTTGATACAGAAGCTGTATTTCATCATGTAACCCAATACTTTGAAGCGCCAACAGCGAGTGAAGGTCTTAATTTGGTGGCTGTGGAAAGTATCGAGTAGCGCAACATTTTCAATGGAACGTTTGGTACTATTTTGAATTAACTTCCGTGCTGTCAGTATAATAGTTTAGCGGCTCATTACTTAACGTTAGCATAGGTAAATAGGAAATGTAGATGGTACACGCAGCATCAGGGTTGCTTTTTCCCTTACTTATTTTGTTTGCTTTATCGCTACCCATTATTCTGTTTTGGGTGTTTAAGGGTGATGGAAACCGTGGGAAAAGAGGCTTAATTGGGTTTGCTCAAATTGCTGTTTTGACGATAGCCACTTTGATGTGTTTTTCTGGTGCTAATATGGTTCAGCAAGTTGGTTTTACAATAGCGTTCATAATCTTAGTAATTATGCTGCTCACACCCATGGTATTTAAAAATCGAAATTATTAGAGCTCAAACCTGCAAGATTAAGGCAATGAAGAAATGCATCAGCTTATGCTCACTAACAGCAAATAGAATCTAATGACGTGAGGAAATCTTGGTTGGTGTTATTGCCAAGCTTTGCCGGTATCGAAGAGCCAGATATGACAGATAAGTGCAATGTTAATCGCACTTACCTTAATTTATCAGCTAGATTTCTGCAGCGACTACCGAAATCTCAACAAGCAAAGCATCACGAGCCATGCTCGCTTCAACACAAGCACGTGCAGGTGCATACCCTTGCGGTACCCACGCATCCCATACTTCGTTCATTTCAGCAAAATATTTCATGTCTTTAATATAAATTGTTGCAGAAAGGATGTGCTTGCGGTCGCTGCCCGCCTGAATAAGCAGTTCGTCAACTTTTTCAAGCATGGTCTCGGTTTGTTCTTTTATCCCTTGCTCGGCATCTTTACAGACTTGACCACATAGATAAATTGTCCCGTTATGTTTAACTATGCGGCTCATTCGTTGTTTAGTTTCAATACGTTCTATCAAGTTTTTTCCTTGGTTATTTGGTAACGTGAGTAAATTAAGAGTAGCTAATACTACTCTTTTTCTAGAAGATGGACTACCTGACCATTGGTATCGTGAGCAAGACGTGAAGTTGCAGCTCTAGCCATCAATGCGTTATTTTATATTTAGCATAAATGGCTTTTATTTTGCCGTCATTAATCATGCGGCTCAGCGCCGTGTTTATTTCCAGATTTAGCTGTGTCAAATGAGGTTGGAAGCGCATGTGCACCGGCAAGCGGCTTATTCTAAAGCAAGGGGAAAAATCACGATATTTAGGTTGCTGAGAGATATAATAATCCGCGGTTTCTGCGCCAATCATAATATAATCTAGACGGTTATGCTCAAGCTGCGCGAGGAGTTCTTTTTCAGAAATATTCTCGTAAATGGAGATCTTACCTTTACCTAGATGCTCTTCGAATGTGTCGTAGTGGTATCCTCTTACCTTGCCGACGAGCGCACCGTAAAAGTGTTCAGGTTGTTGCTTTCCCTTGCAGTTTATTTTTCGCCCTAATAACACTTCTGTTGAAAAGGCGTAGTTAATACTATATATGCCGGGTACTTTGGCGGCTTTACGCCAAACTGGGTTTACGCCGGGTTCGATGTCTACATCACCGCCATCAAAGTAACGCTGTCCTCTGGCTACAGAAAGTGGAATAAAGCTAAATTGATGTGAGGTCAGGTTGCTCAGCTCCTGAAAAATGTCGACAAATATGCCTGTTGGTTTGCCTTTCTCTTCAAAATAATAGGGTGGGTTTGCGCCATGATACACCAACACAGAATAAGACTGTGCGTTGGCAAGGCCTGTTGCCAGCAGAAATATTGTTGTGATGAGGGGGTAACGCCACATTGCTAATAGTCAGCCTTTTGTCCTATTACATATCATAATATGCAGAATTGTTATCCTGCGCAATGAATGTCGTCGTTACCTCTGTACGTGATGAATGAATCAACGGTAAATTCTATTCACACCATAAAACTGGTGAATAGTGTCTATATTGAAAATTGTCGACAATTTTCGCTTTTCTAGGTTGACGCTAACGTCAACCAACACTATATTGTCTACAACTTAAATAACGATGACTGGCCAACTAATGATGAGCTTTTTAGATGAACAAGCGGTTACTTCCTCTGATAAAGCATTCTTTCGTATGCGAAAGGAGATTGTCGAAGGAGAGATAGCTGCAGGTTCCAAGCTCAGCGAAATGGAATTGTCGACAAAGTATGAAGTCAGTAGAGCGGTTGTTCGTGAGGCAATTAATCGTTTGGAGTCATGTCACTTGGTTGAACGTAAAGCCAACGTTGGAGCACGTGTTGTTACCCTTACACCAGAAGGTTTGATGGAGCTTTATCAAATTCGAGAGGCGCTGGAAGGGATGGCAGCAAGACTGGCTGCACAGTACATGACCGAGGGTGAAGTACAGGATTTAGAAGGTCTTCTGTCGAGCCAATTCGATGAGGTCAAAAATCAACACTCTTACTATCAGGAAGCGGGTGACCTTGATTTTCATTACCGCATTATCCTTGGCAGTAAAAATGCTAGCCTCATCTCTATGCTGGTCAATGGTTTATATCACTTAGTGCGCATGTATCGCGTACAGTTAGGGATGGCTGGGCCTCGGGTTACCACTGCATTTGACGAGCATAAACATATTGTTCGTGCAATCAGTAACCGCGACCCAGAGCTGGCAGAAATACTGATGCGTCGACATATTCAATATTCTAAAAATAATATCGCAGCCAAGTTAGCAAGCAATCAATCACATATATAAGAGAGAACATCATCATGAGCGCAGGAAAAAAATTTCGTGAGGCACTAAAAGCCAATAAGCCGTTACAAATTGTCGGAACTATTAATGCTTACAGCGCGATAATGGCAAAAAAGATTGGCCATCAAGCTATTTATCTTTCAGGTGGTGGCGTTGCTAATGCCTCATATGGTTTGCCTGACTTAGGAATGACATCTTTAAATGATGTAATTGCTGATGTAAGTCGAATTACTTCTGCCTGTGATCTTCCTTTGATGGTTGACATTGATACTGGCTGGGGCGGTGCATTTAACATTGCTAAAACCGTTCGAGATATGGAAAAAGCAGGGGCTGCAGCGGTACACATGGAAGACCAAGTGGCGCAAAAGCGTTGTGGTCACCGCCCGAATAAAGAAATCGTGTCGACAGAAGAAATGGTTGACCGTATTAAAGCAGCAGTTGATGCGCGCACTGATCCTGACTTTTTCATCATGGCAAGAACAGATTCTTTTGCACAAGAAGGGCTAGAGGCGGCAATTGAGCGTGCAAAAGCTTATGTTGCAGCAGGCGCTGATGGCATTTTTGCAGAAGCGGTACAAACAGAAGAACACTATCGCGCATTTAGTGAAGCACTAGATGTGCCCATCCTCGCGAACATCACAGAGTTTGGTAAAACAGAGCTTTGGAATAAAGCTGAGTTAGGAGAGTGGGGTGTAGACATGGTGCTATATCCGCTTAGTGCATTTAGAGCAATGAATAAAGCGGCAGAGTTGGTGTATCAGTCCATTTTAGAAAACGGTGACCAAAAAGCGGTACTCGATACCATGCAAACCCGTATGGATTTGTATGATTACCTTGGTTACCACGATTATGAGCAAAAGCTCGATGCACTTTTCGCCGAAGGTAAGAATAAGTAAAAAATTAAAGCTGCTGGGGTTACTCAGCAGCACAAAATATCAATACCCAGCAGGTAAAAAATTCAGGAGACAATAATATGGCTAAAGTACTAAGTGGCGCGGGCCTTCGTGGTCAAGTAGCGGGAAAAACAGCACTATCAACGGTAGGTAAGTCGGGCTCAGGTTTGACTTATCGTGGTTACGATGTAAAGGACCTAGCTGAAAATTGTCAGTTTGAAGAGGTGGCTCACCTTATCCTTAAAGGTAACTTACCAAATCAAACTGAACTGGACGCATATAAAAGTGAGCTAAAAGCAATGCGCGGTTTGCCGCAGGCGTTAAAAGAAGTATTAGAACGTATTCCTGCTGACGCACACCCGATGGACGTATTACGTACTGGCTGTTCAATGCTTGGCAACCTTGAAGGTGAAGCAAGCTTTGACGAGCAAGGTAAAGTAACCGACCGCATGTTAGCGAACTTCCCAAGTATTATTTGCTACTGGTATCGTTTTAGCCATGATGGCGTTCGTATCGACGTGGAGACGGATGACGACTCAATTGGTGCTCATTTCTTACACCTACTTCATGGTGAAAAGCCAAGTGAGCTGCATGAGCGCGTAATGCACGTGTCGCTTATCCTTTATGCCGAGCACGAGTTTAACGCATCAACCTTTACCGCCCGTGTTTGTGCTTCAACGCTTTCTGATATGCACTCATGTATTACTGGTGCGATTGGTTCTCTACGCGGCCCACTTCACGGTGGTGCAAACGAAGCGGCAATGGAAATGATTGAGCGCTTTGAATCTGCGGATCACGCAGAGCAAGAAATGATGGGCATGCTTGAGCGTAAAGAAAAGATCATGGGCTTTGGTCACGCTATCTATTCAGAGTCAGACCCTCGTAACGAAATCATCAAACGCTGGTCTGAAAAGCTAGCAGCAGATGTGGGGGATACTGTACTTTACCCCGTGTCTGTACGCTGTGAAGAAGTAATGTGGCGCGAGAAAAAGCTATTCTGTAATGCCGATTTCTTCCACGCATCAGCTTATAACTTCATGAAGATCCCAACTAAATTGTTTACCCCAATCTTCGTTATGTCACGCTTAACAGGTTGGGCTGCACACGTTATGGAGCAGCGCGCAGATAACCGTATTATTCGTCCATCAGCGGAATACACTGGCGAAGAATTACGTCCAGTTCCTGCTATTTCTGAGCGTTAATCGAACACGACTCAAGTCTATTCTGGCGGTCGTCATGGCCGCCTGTTCTCCGTCACAGATTGTTGGAAGTTGTTATGAATACTCAATTCCGTAAACGTTTACCTGATTCTGAACTTTGCTATTACGATACAAAAGAAGCAATTGAAGCTATTAAACCAGGTAGCTACGAGACTTTACCTTACACCTCACGTATACTTGCTGAAAACTTAGTGCGCCGCGCTGAGCCTGAAAAACTCAATGATTATCTTGAACAGATCATCGAGCGTCGTCGCGATTTGGACTTTCCGTGGTTTCCTGCTCGCGTAGTTTGCCATGATATTTTGGGTCAAACTGCACTAGTCGACCTTGCGGGTTTACGTGATGCTATCGCTGAAAAAGGCGGAGATCCGGCTAAAGTCAACCCTGTCGTGCCGACTCAGCTGATTGTCGATCACAGCTTGGCAGTAGAACATGCTGGTTATGAAGAAGATGCGTTTGAGAAAAACCGCGCGATTGAAGACCGTCGAAATGACGACCGTTTTCACTTTATCAACTGGACTAAAACGGCATTTAAAAACGTCGATGTGATCCCGCCGGGCAATGGTATTTTGCACCAAATCAACTTAGAAAAGATGTCACCGGTTATTCAAGCGCGCGACGGTGTTGCCTTTCCAGATACACTTGTTGGTACTGACAGCCACACGCCACACGTAGATGCGCTCGGCGTTATTGCCGTTGGCGTGGGTGGCCTTGAAGCGGAAAGCGTGATGCTTGGTCGGGCGTCCTACATGCGATTGCCTGATATTGTCGGGGTTGAAATCATTGGCAAACGCCAACCGGGGATCACCGCAACGGATATCGTATTGGCGATCACTGAATTTTTGCGTAAGGAGCGCGTCGTTTCTAGCTACTTAGAATTCTTCGGTGAAGGTACGCAAGACCTTAATTTAGGTGACCGTGCGACAATTTCAAACATGACACCAGAGTATGGCGCAACCGCGGCCATGTTCTACATCGATGAGCAAACCATTGATTATTTGAAGCTCACAGGCCGTGATGACGAGCAAATCAAGTTGGTGGAAAAATACGCTAAGTTAACTGGGCTTTGGGCTGATTCTTTACAAAAAGTGCAGTATGAGCGTGTACTTAAGTTCGATTTGTCGACAGTGACGCGTAATATTGCAGGGCCGTCAAATCCACATCGCCGCGTTGCAACTAACGATCTTGCCAATCAAGGTATCGTCAAAGAGATTGAAGCGCCACAAGATGGTTTGATGCCAGATGGTGCGGTGATCATTGCTGCTATCACCAGCTGCACTAACACCAGTAATCCACGCAATGTAGTTGCCGCAGGCTTACTAGCACGTAATGCCAATAAATTAGGTCTTGCTCGTAAACCTTGGGTGAAAACGTCTTTTGCACCGGGTTCAAAAGCGGTACGCTCTTATATGGAAGAGGCAAAGCTCCTGCCTGAGCTTGAGCAGCTCGGTTTTGGTGTCGTTGCTTTTGCTTGTACAACTTGTAATGGCATGAGTGGTGCACTTGACCCGAAAATCCAACAAGAAGTGATTGACCGTGATTTGTATTCAACCGCGGTGTTATCGGGTAACCGTAACTTTGACGGTCGAATTCACCCCTATGCAAAGCAAGCCTTCTTAGCTTCACCGCCTTTGGTTGTGGCTTATGCAATTGCAGGCACTGTGCGTTTTGATATTGAAAATGGCGTGCTTGGTCGTGACCAAGAAGGTAATCCGGTCACACTTAAAGATATCTGGCCAAGCGATGAAGAAATCGATGCGGTGATCAAAGAAAGCGTAAAACCAGAGCAGTTCCGCGCCGTTTATGAACCAATGTTTGACCTCACGGTAGACTATGGTGAAGACAACGACCCTCTTTATCAGTGGCGCCCAACGAGTACTTATATTCGTCGCCCTCCTTATTGGGAAGGGGCACTGGCGAGTGAGCGTACCATGAAAGGCATGCGTCCATTAGCGATTTTAGGCGATAACATCACGACGGATCATTTGTCACCATCGAATGCGATTTTGGCAAGTAGTGCGGCGGGTGAATATCTGGCCAAAATGGGTTTACCAGAAGAAGATTTCAACTCATACGCGACACACCGAGGTGATCACTTAACGGCGCAGCGTGCGACATTCGCCAACCCCAAACTGTTAAACGAAATGGTGGTAGAAAACGGTGAAGTAGTACAAGGTTCACTGGCGCGTGTTGAGCCTGAAGGCAAAGTCACCAGAATGTGGGAAGCCATCGAAACCTACATGGAGCGTAAGCAACCGCTGATCATCGTTGCTGGCGCGGATTACGGCCAAGGTTCGTCTCGTGACTGGGCTGCAAAAGGTGTACGTTTGGCTGGAGTTGAAGTTATCGCAGCAGAAGGCTTTGAGCGTATTCACCGTACCAACTTAATCGGTATGGGAGTATTACCGCTTGAGTTTAAAGCGGGCACAACCCGTAAAACGCTTGAACTCGATGGTACAGAAACCTATGACGTTGAGGGTGAACCGGCACCAGGTGCTACTTTAACTCTTGTGATTAACCGTCAAAGTGGTGAGTGTGTAGAGGTGCCTGTGACTTGTCGATTAGATACCTTTGAAGAAGTATCTATTTACTCTGCTGGCGGCGTGTTACAACGCTTTGCTCAAGACTTCCTTGAAGCGGAAGGTGTGTAACCATGAGTCAATTTAAGCCGCAAATTAAAATTCCCGCCACTTATATGCGTGGTGGCACCTCTAAAGGGGTGTTCTTCAATTTAATGGATTTACCCGAGTACGCGCAGCAACCAGGTGAAGCGCGAGATAACTTGCTGTTACGTGTAATTGGCAGCCCAGATCCCTATGGTAAACATACCGATGGCATGGGCGGTGCAACTTCCAGTACCAGTAAAACCGTGATCTTAAGTAAAAGCGACAAAGCCGACCATGACGTGAATTATCTTTTTGGTCAGGTTGCTATCGACAAACCATTTATTGATTGGAGCGGAAACTGTGGCAATTTAACGGCTGCGGTGGGGGCATTTGCAATCAGCAATGGCTTAGTCGACGCGAGTAAAGTGCCAGAGAACGGTGTTGCTGTCGTTAAAATCTGGCAGGCGAATATTAGCAAAACCATAGTGGCGCATGTTCCTATCAGCAATGGAGAAGTGCAAGAGACGGGCGATTTTGAACTGGATGGCGTAACTTTCCCAGCAGCAGAAGTGGTGGTTGAGTTTATGGATCCAAGCGACCCAGATGTTGATATGTTTCCGTCGGGCAATCTCGTCGATACGTTAACTGTGCCTGATGAAGGCACCTTTGAAGTGACCATGATTAGTGCCGGGATCCCAACGCTTTTTTTCCGTGCTGCCGATTTAGGTTATGAAGGTACAGAGTTACAAGAAGCGATTAATGGAGACTCAGCGGTACTTGAGCGATTTGAAAAGATCCGTGCCTATGGCGCAGTGAAAATGGGGTTGATAGGTCATATTGACGAAGCGAAAGTTCGCCAACATACCCCCAAAATTGCTTTTGTTGCACCCGCTAAATCTTATGCTGCATCGAGCGGCAAAGCGGTGGAAGCCAATAACATCGACTTAAACGTTCGTGCCTTATCTATGGGTAAACTGCACCATGCGATGATGGGCACAGCCGCTGTGGCGATAGCAACCGCGGCGGCAATTCCTGGCACCCTAGTTAACGAAGCTGCAGGTGGCGGTGATCTTAACTCAGTGACCTTTGGGCACCCATCAGGCACCTTAAAGGTTGGCGCGCAAGCACAGCAAGAGTCTGGCCGTTGGCAAGCTAAAAAAGCCGTCATGAGCCGCAGCGCTCGTGTGCTAATGGAAGGCTTTGTTCGCGTCCCAGAGGCGTAACTCCACACTTAATTAAAGGCTCTGTTCCCAAGAGCCTTATTCTCAATATAAGAAAACTCCCGAGTTATTGCTTGGTCGTGAAGGTGTGCCAGTCGCTTGGCTACGTCTGTGGTATCTATCAAGCGAACTCGTAATATAAAAAATCATAAGGATAAGATGATGTTCGAAGCTCTACTTTCTGTGGGAATTACAACTGCGGTGTTGCTTGGCTCACCAGGGCCTGCGCCGCTAGCACTTGCGGCAGCTGGCGCCAGCCAAGGTGTGAAAAATGGTTTCCCGTTCTTAGCTGGTATTTTAGCGGGATTGTTAGTAGCAGTGATTTGTGCGGCTACGGGAGTGGCTGGATTGCTGGTAAGTCAGCCTCAGGTGACGCTCGTGCTAAAGTGGCTTGCAGCGGCCTACTTAATTTACGTCGCCTATAAAATTGCAGCAAACAACTCGGCGCTTGGTAAAACTGGCGCACAGCTACCTAGCTTTAAAGATGGGTTTATTTTAAACCTCCTTAACCCCAAAGCTTACGCGGCTTGTATCGCTATTTTTGCAACTGCTTCAGTGCCTGCAAGTTCAAATCTAGTTGCTACTTTGCTTGCTGCCAGTATTTGCTATGTGGTGGCGATAGTGGTCGACACAATGTGGCTGGCATTAGGTGGTGTGATTTTTAAAACATTGAAAGATGAGACCGTGCTAAAGCGTGTTCGATATGGTTTTTCATTAACGTTAGTACTGCTGGTACTGTATGGGTTATTTTTTGCGTAGAAAGTATTAATACTCATATGACATGATTCAAACATGGAATAACAACTGGCGCGCCCAAGCTGTTATTCCTTATTGTGCTAAATGGAATCGTGTTCAGCACGCCTGCACAGGTTAGTCAAAGGTAAGCACAACTCTTCCGTTAATCTCGCTGTTAAGCATATCATCGAATATATCATTGATTTGCTCAAGTGGTTTGGTTTCAATAATGGCCTTTACTTTGCCCTCAGCGGCAAACTGTAAGCATTCAGTGAGATCTTGACGGGTACCCACGATACTACCAACTACACTGATACCTTTAAGTACAGTATCAAAAATCGGGATTGGCATTTCTTCAGGTGGTAAGCCAACTAAAACGCATGTACCTCCACGCTTTACGCTGTTAAATGATGTCGTAAAGGCTGGCTTTGAGACCGCGGTACAAATTACGGCTTGGACGCCGCCAAGTTGCTTTTGCATCTTTTGTGCGGGGTCATGGTGTTGAAAGTCGATACATAAATCAGCGCCAAGCTCCTTTGCAAGCGCTAACTTTGATTCACCGGTGTCCACTGCAACCACATTTAGCCCCATGGCTTTGGCATATTGCACAGCTAAGTGACCGAGGCCACCAACACCAATAATAGCCACCCACTCTCCCGGTTTGGCTTGTGATACTTTTAACGCTTTATAGGTAGTGACACCCGCACAAAACAATGGCGCAGCATCAACAAACGATAGGCCTGCTGGAATTTTTATGACGTAGTTTGCGTCAGCTTTGCAAAATTGAGCATATCCGCCATCCACAGAGTAACCACTATTTAGTTGATCTGGACATAAGTTTTCATCGCCTTTGAGGCAGTGCTCGCAGTGACCACAGGCACTATGCAGCCAAGGTATGCCGACTCTATCTCCAATGGCCAGATGTTTGACATCGTCAGCTTTTGCGATAATCGTACCAACACCCTCATGACCGGGTACTAGTGGTAATTTTGGTTTTACCGGCCAATCACCGTGACACGCATGTAAGTCTGTATGGCAGACACCGCAGGCGGCAATTTCTACAATGACCGACCCTTGGGTGAGCTCAGGCTTTTCAACTTCTTGAATTTCTAGTGGCTGTTTAAATTGATGCACTAACGCAGCTTTCATCATGTTGCTCCTTGATTGGGTGGCTAAATATAGTTAATCTGAGTTGCTGACAATACCAATTTAAATCCCAAAACAGTATGTTGTGTAACTTTCTGCAAGCCTCAGAGTACTCAGTTTAACAGCAGTTGCAGCGCCATCATTGATCATAAACAAAAACAGAGTTGATCTAAAAAACAATATAAGAAAAGGGTCAAAGATACTGTAAAGTAGTGTTTTAGTGCTTTAATAATGTATCTGAGCGTACTTCAAGGAAAACAATGGAACTTCAAGAATTTAAGCGGGATTTGCTGAATAGCATTTTTGCCGCGAACAAACATACTGCAAATTTAAGTGTGTTATTTCAAGCATTCACTCAAGTTCTAGGTGAACTGACAGGCATTGAAACTGAGTTTGATATGAATGATTGGAGTAATGTGAACACCGAGTTTGGCGTTGCAATTTCCCCTGTGCAAGCAGCTAAGTGCACTCAAGAACAATTGCGAAGCCTTGTCTTTATGCAGGGGGTAAAAGCTGCGATAGAAGACAAGCTAAACCAAGGCTTATCTGAAGTACGTATTTTATACGCAGGTACAGGCCCCTATGCAACCTTGCTTGTTCCTTTACTCGCTATGCTCCCCGACTTACCAGTTCGAGCAACATTACTCGACATACATAAAGAGAATGTTTCAGCAGTACAGCAACTTATTGATAAGCTGGATGTTGTACATTGCATTGATGAAGTGGTGTGCACCGATGCACTAAAATGGCAGCCAAGAGATGCAGAGAAATTCGATATTATTATTTCGGAAACGATGACGGCCCTCCTAAAAAGGGAGCCACAAGTATGGATCTTTAAGCATTTATTCCCATATTTGCAAGAAGATGGCGTGTTGATCCCCGAGTCGATAGCGCTTTTTGCCACATTAAAAAGAAGCGATGCTGAGGTTCAAGTCGGTGAGTTTTTTAATTTGCAGCGCGCAACCGTTAAAAAATTAAGTGAAGGAGATAGCTCGGTATTGACTGGAACGTTAACGATCCCTGAGGAGTATGAGCCAGGCGACGGCTTTAAGTTGAATACGCATATTACTGTGTATAAAGAGCACATGCTCGGTGAGCATGAGAGTAGTCTTAACGTTCCTTTTACTATTCCATGTGAAGCTACGAATTTATCAGTTGGTGCAGAAGTGAAGTACCAGTACTGTAATAACAGCTCACCTGAGTTCATATTTGATTTCCCCAAACCTCCCAAGTTTATACAAACTCAACAGATAGCTCCTTTAGACGAAAAGAGTGCGCTGGGATTGGTTGGGCTCTTAAGCATGTTTCAACACTCGCAACTAAAAAAACATAGGAAATCCATAGAAATGCCTGAAGCAGTTTGGGTGTGTCTGCAAACGCTGTGTGATGAGCTTAATATATCGCTTCAAAACTACCTAGCAACGCTTTATCAATCAGCGAGCATTGATACACTTGAAGCTTGGTTGGTGACGCAAGATACGAGATTGAACAATGCGGATTTTATCAATGATCTGAATGCGAAATTGCTTAAGTAATGGTTATATTCACGGCTCAATGACGGTGGCACAGGTTTGATGTGCCTCGTCGTGTCAAGAGGAAATAAGAGAAGTTAACTAACTATCCTAAATTCAGGCTAAAGAAGATGATAAAGCTAGTACCAAGTAAGTTTGTAGAATTGGCAATTTTATGTGAAATGGAAAGCGCGCAGGAAAATACAGAGTTTATTTTGAGTAGTACACTAACGGCTCATCAACAATTGTTTATTGAGCCTAATGTCTATTATTTGAATATACAGGACGGAGATGAGATAGTTGGTTTTATACTTTTGGCTGCTGAACCAGATAAAAATAGCGTCGAATTTCGCCGTATTGTTGTTAGCAAAAAAGGAATGGGTATTGGGCAAAAAGCGCTGCAGCTGATGGAAGCGTATGTATTAGTTGAATTACAGATGGTACGTATTTGGTTGGATGTGTTTGCCAAAAATAAGCGAGCATTACACATTTATCAAAAACAAGGGTACAGTCAATTTGATTCACTACAACACAATAATAAAACTTTACTATTATTAGAAAAGGATCTTGTCAAATAGTACACTCGAGGTATCGATTTTAGGGATGTTTTAGGAACCTTTGATGGCAAATTTAAATGATTACTTTATCCACTCCCCTTGCGTAAGGCAGTGCTGTTTGGACGATAACGATGTGTGTGTTGGCTGTTTTAGGACACTGCAAGAAATCACCAGCTGGAGTCGCTTTAGCGAAGACGAAAAGCGAGAAGTCATTGTTAACTGCACAAAGCGAATGCACACATCAGAAACTAAAACACACCACCCGTCTAAGCGCTAACCATACTATTGCAAAAAAGTGAACGAAGTAGTAAATGATAACAGCTGCTAAAGAACAAGTTATACCAATTTTCTTAATTAAGTGGTCTATTTTGAGGCGAGAAAATCTTGTCGATAACCCCGCTACCGCGTCCTGCTATCGCCGAGGCACCTACGTCCTGTAGGCAAGGCAAAAATTTTGCTATTTAGTTGTTCTAAATAAGAAATTTTTAACGCTGTTAGCGTCAGATTTACTCCTTCAAATTGAGCAAGTATTAAGCCAAATAGGTATTATTATCCCTAGTTTAGGTTAATGCTCAAGCTTTCCGAGTAATTTCAAGCATTGCTCGTCAGTTACACCACCAAACATTTTTGAATTACAGCACTGGTGCTCCGGATTTTTGCTTCCCGCTTTTTGAACTGTTCCAGTTTCGAGACAGGTTGTTTAATTACTGTGTCTCACTTTCGACACACCTGCTATCTTATTTTCTACTGAAATAGTTTATCGTATTGATTACTAATGAAAAAAATAATGGCCTGAAACTTGATTTATATCCTGTATTCTTAAAGAGGAGTACAGAGTATGGATATAAAACTAGCAAAAACTCAGCGCTTACCAATGACTAAACTGGTGTTGCTGGTTATTGCGCTACTTGTCGGGGGCTTGGTCGTTTTCACCAAAGCATATACGCAAAGCGCATCGAATGTGGTTTTTCAAGATGAATTAATCGTCGCCAAAGTGCAGCAAGGAGAGTTTAAGCTGAGTGTGAAGGGGCTTGGTAGTTTAGTACTAGAGAAACGCCACTTGGTAACTAGTATCAGCGGAGGGAAAGTGGTTGAGGTCTTGGTAAAGCCTGGAGAAATGGTCACACAAGGGATGATAATTGCGCGACTAGAAAACCCTGCTTTACATCAAACATTGACTCAAAAACAAAGCTTGCTGAGCAAAACGGTAGCACAACACGAAGCTGAACTGGCTGAATTGAAAGCGAAAGTACAGCAAGCAAAAACGGCTCACTACGACGCTTTGTTGGCCTATAAAGCTGAAAAAGCCCAGTGGCAAGCACAAAAAACCTTGATAGACAAAGGGAACAGTACCATTTCCATGCTTGACCATCAGCGCAGCGAATTTGCAATGCAGCGCAGTCAAAAACAAGTTGAATTACAACAAACCAGCGTCGCTACTCAGCAAGCTGTGTTGCAAGCGAAAATGACCGCGCAGCAGGCCGAGCAAGCCAGTTTATATTCTGAAATTAAGCTGCTTAAAGAGAACATTACTGCGCTTAAAGTGCGTGCGCCCATTACAGGTCAAATTCAAGATGTATTTATTGAATTAGGCATGCAGCTAGCTAGCACCAGCTCAGTAGCTGAGGTCGCTGATCCCCGCTTACTAGTCGCTAAAATTAATGTCGCTGAATTAGATGCACCACAGGTACAGGTTGGGCAACAAGCGACGATAGACACCTACACTTCTCGTTTTGGTGCTGTTGTTAATCGTGTTTCTCCAAAGGTGGTAAATGGTCAAGTGGAGGTGGAGCTAAGCGTCACAAATACATTGCCAAGAGAAGCCAGAGACAAGCTCAATATTGAAGGCGTAATTGTGACCAGTCATCAATCAAACGCTACTTTTGTTGCCATGCCTGCCAATGCCGTGGCAAATAATCAAGCCAGTGTCTTTGTTGTTGATAAACATTTGGCGACGAAAAAAACAGTTAAATTTGGTCAGCGTTCGGTAAACTATATAGAAGTGCTTGAAGGCCTTAATAAAAATCAGACTATCATCATTTCCGATATGGAAAAATACACTCAAGATAGCCAAGTGCTAGTGCGTTAACAGGACATCATTATGAACTCAGTTATTCAACTCAACAACATCGAAAAGCGATTTCAAACAGACGAAATTGCAACGCAAGCGCTAGATGGTATTAATCTCGTAGTAGAGCCCGGCGAGTTTGTGGCTATAACGGGACCGTCAGGGTGCGGCAAGTCAACGTTACTGTCAATTTTGGGCTTGATTGATGAGCCAAGTAACGGCGAGTACTTTATCAGTGGTAACCAAGCGTTTAATTTAAACTCGGACGAGCGTGCTCATATTCGTGCCAATCATATCGGTTTTATTTTTCAGGCCTTTAATCTTATCAGTGATTTAAACGTGCTCGAAAATGTCATGTTACCGTTGACTTATATCGGCGGCATTAGCCAAAAAGAAATGGAGCAAAAAGCCAAAGATGCGCTGTCGATGGTGGGATTAGAAAACCGCATCAATCATTTTCCTTCTCAGCTGTCAGGCGGACAGCAACAGCGTGTTGCGGTTGCAAGAGCCTTGATTAATTCACCAGATTTGATCCTTGCGGACGAGCCGACCGGTAATTTGGACTCACACAATGCACAGCAAGTGTTAGGGTTATTAAGCGAGCTTCATGCTGCTGGCAAAACGATTTGTATGGTAACGCATGATATCGAATCTACGACTTACGCTAGCCGTGTTATCTCTATGCTAGATGGCACAATTTTAAGAGACAAAAAGCAGCTTGAGCGCGCAAGCAAAGTCGTTGGAGCTTAGTATGGGATTACTTCTAGACTTTCGTTATGCACTGAGAAATATCGCCAAATCAATGCGCTTCACGTTATTGATGATGTTTATCATGGTTGGTAGTTTGACCATATCTTTGATTGGTTTTAATTATATTTATACGGTGGCATTTTCACATAGCCAAGTGGGCAGTGGCAGCCCAGAAATCAGGATCTTTAAGGTTCGTAACCCTATCAGCATGCAAAATCGCTTTGAATACAGCATGCTGCCACAACTACGAGAACTTGATGAAGTTAAACAACTTGAGGAGTGGCTTTATATTGCGCCAGCGAGTGTTTGGGTAAGTGACGCTGAACGAGGCAGTCATTATCGAGGCTCCTATGTTGATGAACGCTTTTTTCAGTTTCTGGATATTAAACCAGCACTTGGGCGATTTTATACTGCTGATGACTTTGTGGGAGCTGCCCAAAATGTGGTCGTGATTTCAGACTATCTCTGGTTGCATCTATTTCAAGGTAGCAAAGATGTTATAGGGCGCACGATGGTCGTTGACCAAAAGCCTTACGAGATAATCGGTGTGATGCCCAAACACAATAACTTCCCGATATTTTCTAAACTTTGGCTGCCTCTTAAGGGCAATAACACTGCACCGGCTGATGTCATCGATATTATTTATAAGATGCCAAATAAGACGATAGAGGCAAAGCTTGAGCAGCGTTTAAGTTTATTCTTCACTGATTATGCAAAGCAGCGCGTTAGTCAGTCAGCGCTTGAGGTAGATAAAGCTGTTCGTGTTGAATCTATGACCTTGGTGGAATACAACACCGATGGTGAAGCGGTATTTATATTTACCTTGTTTATGGCTGGTATCGTACTTATTTTGCTTATTTCCTCAATTAACATTGGTAACTTACTTTTTGCCAAAATCATTGAGAGACAAAAAGAGTCGGCTATTCGGGCCGCGATTGGCGCGAAAAAATTAAGGGTGGTTCAGCAGCATGCTTGCGAGGGCTTGGTCTACTGCGTTAGCAGTTGGGTTGTGGCGCTATTATTAACAGACCTCGGTTTGCGAGCGCTGAACTTTTTTATGAATATGATGTTTGGTGGCAAAATGCCGTACTGGTGGTATTGGCAGCTAAATGCAGTCACCATCTTGGTGTCACTACTGCTGATAAGCTTGGTATTTGCTATTGCAGTGCTGTTACCTGCGGTGAAAACCGCTAATTTTAATATCAATGATGTACTGCGAGACGGCACACGAGGTGCAACCGGAAAACAAGCGGGATTGATGTCAAAACGCCTACTGTCTTTGCAGGTGATCTTAGTGAGCTTTATGCTGATGGCATCGAGCACCATAGGCTATGTGATGTATTCTATGGCGGGAAATATTGACGGCGAAGCTCTCAAAGGGGTGTACTCAACTGAGTTGCAATTTCAAACAGAAAGCGAGTTTTCGAGTGATAAATCGGTCGAAATGGCAAGCGCATTAGTCGTGGGAATGACATTGGATCCTGCATTTAAAGAAGGGCGCGTGTATCAACGTGAGATGGAGCTTGATGTGCTAACAAGCGAGGGCGAAGTGTATACCGATAAAATCATAAATATTGAAGCGGTATCTCATCTGTTTAAGCGCGAGTTGCAAAGCGGTAGGAACTTCACAGCACAAGACAACACAGAAGCTGCGCCCGTCGTGATCATTAGCCAGTCTCTCGCAGAGGCTCTGTTCGGCAGTGGGGAAGTATTGGGTCGCTCACTGATGTTACGTGATGCAAAATGGCCAAGCGCTAAAATAGTTGGTATTGCTGTGGATGAAATGAACGTTGTTGCCAGCGATCGTCGTCATGAAGTCTATTTTAGTTTTCATCAATATGCGCCAAAGGAAAATGCAATGGCGGTTAAGTTCATTACTGAGTTGCCGCCAAGCCAAAGTTACGAAGCCTTCTATCGCGTGTTAAGTAGGCTCTCAAGCAAGCTCGAAACCAGCTATATCTTTGATCACTACGACAACCACCGTTCTATGATGGGGGCTTTCACTAGCATCATTTATGTGTTTTTGATTGTCGGTGGGTTTGCATTGACGCTTTCTTTAATTGGTATTTACGCCATGGGGTTAAGTACGATAAATAAGTCTGGACATGAAATAGGTATTCGCCGTACTTTAGGGGCAAAAGATGGTCAGATCATGTTGTTATTTATCAAGAAAAACCTTGCCCATACCTTAACTGGCTTGATGATTTCTGCATTAATTTTCTATATCTTGTGTTATCTTGCGGTAGACTTTTTCCGTGGTGTTGTGCCATTCAGCGTAATGTTCGGCGCAGGTACAGTGACTTTGTTGCTGGTATTTGCGGCGGTGTGCTTTGCGTTATACGTGCCGGTGAAGCGCTGCATAAAAGTCCAACCTGCGGTTAGCTTAAGAATGGAATAATAATGTGAAAAAGGTGCTCATAGTAGATGATTCGCTTGATATTCAAGCGAGTCTGAAGTTTTTACTTGAAGATGAAGGCTATACTTGCCATGGCGTCGTAACACCAGATGCAGCGTTTGATTATGTGAGTACGCAAGAAGTAGACTTGGTGTTATTGGATATGAACTTTACCCAAGATACGACCAGTGGTAAAGAAGGCCTTGCGGCAATCTACCAATTGATGCAAATCGACCCACTTTTACCGATAGTAGTGATGACTGGCTGGGCGACGTTAGATCTCGCTGTGAATGCCCTCAAGCAAGGTGCAGCGGATTTCATCGAAAAACCTTGGGACGATGAGCGCCTTGCTCACAGCATAAAAGTACACATTGAGAAGCGTGCTGACAGACAAGACTTAGTACGCCTTTCCGCTGAAAATGAACGCCTTAAAAAGACTCAGCGGTCAATTAACTTTGTTACACAAAGCGAACACAAACAGCGAGTGCTCGCGCAACTGACGCAGTTAGCGCAAAGTGAGATGAATATTTTGCTCACTGGTGAAAATGGCACGGGAAAGAGCTATTACGCGCAGTATATACATGAGCATTCTCGACGCGCAGATGGCAGTTTTATCTCAATTAATATGGGGGCAGTGAGCGATGAGCTGTTTAATTCTGAATTATTCGGGCACAAAAAAGGCGCGTTCACAGATGCCAAAGAAGATAGGGTTGGGGCATTTACGCTCGCGAGTAACGGCTCATTATTTTTAGATGAAATTGCTAACTTGTCACTACGCTCGCAAGCAAAGCTGTTACAGGTTTTAGAGGAGAGAAAATACACTGCTGTTGGTAGCCACAAAGTTTTGGAAAATACGGCCAGAATCATATCGGCGACTAATAGCAAACTTCATGATGCTATCGCCAATCAAGCGTTTCGCCAAGACCTCTACTACCGACTCAATACGGTTGAAGTAGAAATACCGCCGTTAAGATCATGTCCTGAAGATATTTTGCCACTAGCAGAACGCTTTTTATCCCAGTTTAGTCATAATTATAAAAAACCACTCGCGAGCTTAATGCCTTGTGCAGTCAAAGCGCTTAATCAATATGAGTTTTTGGGTAATGTAAGAGAATTAAAACACATGATGGAACGGGTTGTGTTCACGTGTGCAAACGCTAAAGTTTTTGCCAGTGACTTGGCACTCAATAGCGCCTCAGACCAGTCGCTTCACTCAACAACAAAAAGTACGTCAGTTATACCCGAGAATCACGATTTAACGCTGGATGAAATTGTAGAGCAGGCACTGTTTAGCCGCTTAGCGTTTCATGGTGGTAATGTTTCAAAAGCAGCCAAAAGTCTTGGTTTGTCTCGTAGTGCTTGGTATCGCAAAATGGATAAATACGAATAGGAGCCGGCTTAAGTGTTTTATCGATTTGGACATTGGCTACTCAATGCGTTACTACTTGTTATCGTAAATGTGCTGCTCATGATCCATCATTACCCAATAACATTGATTGTACTTGTTGATTTGATATTTATAGCGTGCGGTGTTTTATTGGCTTATCACTTTGGCTCAACGAGGCAGCATACCATAAATTTGATAGACACGTTGCTGATATCGCTCCGCCAAGGTGATTATGCCCTAAGGGCTGTACACGCAAAAGATAGACAATTGCATTCAACTGTTGAGCATGTAAATGCACTAGCACAAACTATGCAAGCTGATCAGCGGGCGCTTGCAGAGCACAGCGACCTGCTAAAGCAAATTATTGAAAAGATTGACTGTGCGCTCATTGTATTTGACAGTCAAAAAGTGGCATTTGCTAACAGCTACGCAGAGCGAACGTTTCTAGATTGCTATAAAGACGACGTATCTGGTTGGTTTCAATCATTACAAGCAGAGCGAAAACAAGGGAAAGTCTCTGTCATGCTAAGTGGTGTAGAACATGCTTTTTTACTCGAACATGATAGCTGCTACATCGCGAATAAGCCCCATACTTTACTGGTGCTAAAGCAACTCGATAGTATTTTATATCAACAAGAAAAGGATGCCTTACAGCGCTTTGTTCGTATTTTAAGCCATGAAATCAATAATACCTTGGCGCCAATTGGTACGGTAGCACGTAGCCTCACCAAACGCTTAAATGGAGATATTGATATTGATAGATTTAGCAGTGGACTTGCACTTATTAACGAGCGTGCCAGTTACCTTAAATCTTTTATGGGCAACTATGCCTCCCTTGCCAAACTGCCTCCTGCGCACAAGCAAATTGTCGCGCTCAATGAGTTTTGCGCTCAGCTACAAAGTATCTACCCGCAACTAAAGATAGAGAGCACAGCCGACCTGCTCGGTTTTTTTGATACGAGCCAAATAAAACAGGTACTTTGCCACCTTATTAATAACGCTCATGAAGCGTGCACGCCTTCGCCAGAAGTTACACTCAATATCACCGTAGGTGCTGATAAATTAGTGTTTTCGGTCACAGATACAGGCCCCGGTTTCTCTAACCTAAACGAAGCCGCGGAAGCATTTTATACCACCAAAGCCGATGGCAATGGCATAGGCTTGATGCTCTCTCGCATTATTATTGAAAACCACAGTGGACAGCTTAAACTGGGCAATAACCCAAGCGGTGGCGCAAAAGTCAGTTTTTGTGTAGAGCGGGGTGGAGATTGAGTGATAAGTCGAACCCCGAAGTTCAAAAACAGGAGCATGCGCCACGTTATTTCAACATGTTTGATAGTGCTTAGGGGAAGGTATTTACTATGTGTGCTTGGTGTTCTCAACAGGTATATTGATTAGCTAAATTTAGTATGACCTAAAATATATAAATCAGTTTAGAACTATTGATATAGTTGTGCTCAAGGGGGCAATGACAATAGATTTTATTAAATTAAATAACTTTAATAAAAGAGGCGATTAAAACTATTGGTAACCTTTTTTAAAGTGATGAAAAATAAAAAGCTCTTTAGAGAGAGTGTAACCAAAACAGGGTTTTGCTGCTTAGTACTAGCTTTAGCCCGAGAATATAGGCTATATAATTATGCTAATAAAGGAAAAAGATGGAATTTAAGAGTGGCATTATAATATGGGGTTTTATTGTTTTTTCCCCACTGGCACATGCTGACATCAGTTATATTGATAAAAATCATATATTGAATACGCTTACAGATAACATTGAGCAACAATATGTTGAAGTAAAAAAGATAGATAAAATTTCAGATGCTCTTACCGTGCTGAAAACAAGTTCTGAATTTACTAGCAGTCAGTCACAAGAACAATTTGCCTCGCTATTAACTGCAGAATTGCAAAAGTTTGACAAGCACTTTACTGTACAATGGCAAAACCCTAATAAAAGCCAGAATAATAAAACAAAGCGTGAACCCTGGTTTACCAAATTAAGTCGGAAAAATTCAGGCTTTAATCGAGTTGAAGTACTCGATGGCAATATAGGTTATGTTGACTTTTGGGGATTTGCTGAGTTATCGAAAAATTCAAAAAGTGTAGTAGAAAGTGTTATGGGGTTTGTATCAAATGCAGATGCCCTTATATTTGACCTTCGTAATAACGGGGGCGGCAGCGCTGAAATGGTGCAGTTTATTAGTAGTTATTTTTTAAAGCCAAACACCCACTTAAATAGCATTTATTCGCGCGTGACTGACTCTACCCGTGAATACCGTACTTTTGCTAATGTTAACGGTTCAATTCATCTGGACACTCCCATTTACATACTCACGAGTAGTGACACGTTTTCCGCAGCAGAGGAGTTTGCTTATAACTTAAAACACCTAGAGCGGGCTACATTGGTTGGGGAAAGAACGAAAGGTGGCGCAAATCCTTGGCAGTTTTATGAACTAGGAAGTGGCTTTAGAGCTGGTATTCCTATAGCGAAGGCCATTAATCCAAAAACGAAAACAAACTGGGAAGCGATTGGCGTTAAACCTCATATTGAAATACCACAGACTAACGCCCTAGATGTGGCGTATAAAATGGCGCTTAATGAAGTTAAAAAGTCAGTAAGTGATGAGCACCAAATCAAAGATATTAACGACAAGCTTGAGGAGTTATCAAATAGCTTACCACTCAAAGAAAAGTGAAAAAGCACCTTTTAATAATAACGCCAAGTTATACCCATTACGAATAGGATTTTATTACACTCAATGAAATCGTATTTATTTTGGTGTTTTAATAGCCTAAAAAACTCGTGTTTAGGCCAAAGGTACAACCATTGGTGTGTATCGATTTAGAGTGGGTGTCAGCTATCATCAGCTATTATCAATTATCAGTAACCCATTATGATATCTTAACGTTTTAGAGCAAACACTTGAGCTTTGGGGCTGGAGGTACACTAACCGAAGAGCAGTTCATGCGAAGTTACAAGCGCTTGAAGCGTTAATGTTAGAAATAATATCTACAAACAGAAATCAAACGGAGCTTAATTATAACCTTTATAGCGAATAGCACTTGATAGTTTTTTCTATAAAACCCTTTGTGAATGTTATATTTTCCGACATGTTCGCCTTTATTCAGCACGCTGGGAGAGAGAACTTTTATTCCCAGATAAATATGGAGTCAATCCTTGCAAGCGCAATATAAGTTTACAGTATTTGGTATATTAGCGGTATTGGTATGGAGTGCAGTACTGCATGTTATGCGTATCGTTAGTGAAGATTTTGGTGCAATTGGGGGGGCTACCTTAATCTATTCAGTGGCAGCGATATTTCTCGTGCTGTTTTTAGGCTTTCCAAAGATGAAAAGTTACCCAAAATCTTATGTGATTTTTGGCGGGGTGTTGTTTGTTGCATATGAACTTTGTTTGTCTTTATCTCTGGGCTTTGCAAACTCTAGAACACAGTCTGCCCAAGTCCTCATTGTAAACTATTTATGGCCACTATTTACCATCCTAGGCGCGATAATTAGCCGAAGTAACAGTGCGAACACTGTGCTTCTGTTTTGCGGTAGCATACTTGCTTTTACAGGTGTTTATATGGTGGTTTCGGGCGATACTAGTTTATCTATCGAGAGTTTAGTAAGCAGTATTGTAAGCAATCCCATGGCTTTTGGCCTTGCTTTTGGGGGCGCAATTATTTGGGCTGTCTATTGTAATCTCACCAAAATGTTGTCAAATGGTCAGAATGCAATTACTTTGTTCTTCATCTTTACAGCGATAACGCTATGGGTTAAATGGTGTTTAATTGAACAAAGCTTGCAATCTAACTTTTCGTTCTACAAAGTATGCTTGTTAGTCGTGGCTGGTGGTGGCATGGCTTTAGGCTACGCACTGTGGAACAAGGCTATAATTGGTGGCAATATGATCTTACTTGCTGTCATTTCTTATTTTACTCCAGTATTTTCCGGTATATTCGCCTCGTGGATATTAGACATTTCGCTAACAACAGGATTTTGGGTTGGGGTTATCGCAGTTACACTCGGTTCATTACTCTGTTGGCAGTCAACACGTACAAGCGTAAACAATAACAATGTAGCAGTGAGCGATGCTTGAGCAGTAGCCTTTTTATGAACTCGTTGACAAAACAACCATTGCGTCTGTTCACTTCAAGTTCTTACCCATTACGGAAAAACATTTGATACTATGGCTCCTATATAGGGTTAGCACGCAGTTAACCCTACACTTATCGAAAGCCCTAATGGAAAAGTTTAACGCTTTTACTGTAATAATCTTTGTGCTTCTTTGGACACTAATTTTTTACCGCAAACAATAAGGAAATGAGTATAAGTATGGAAGCAAAGATTGTTGATGGTTTATTTGTCCTAAAGGTTTTTGTATTCACTTTAGCTATGAGCATATTCTTTAGTGTACAAGCGCAAGCACAAGCACAAGCACAAGCACAAGCACAAGCACAGGTACAAGCACAGGTACAAGCTACCAAGCCGCATTCAGTAGTTGATGGTAATGAAATCTCAGACGTGAAGGGGAGGAGAACAAAGGAAGACTTCGAAGGCCTGAGAACCTATGTTGATGACTGGGTTGATAAAGCCATGGTGCAACACAACCTGCCAGGAGTTGCGGTTTCGATTGTCAAAGATGGGGAAATTATCTTGCTCAAGGGTTACGGGTTTGCCAATGTAGCAAGCCAAACCAAGGTTGATCCCAATGCAACTTTGTTTCGCATTGGCTCTATTACCAAAACAATGACGGCTCTTGCGGTAATGCAGCTGGTGGAACAGGGAAAGCTATCTCTGGATACTGATATCAATGAATACCTAAGCGAATTTAAAATACCAGATACTTTTGCGCCTATTACAATACGTGCCTTATTAAGTCATCGGGCGGGTTTTGAAGAAGCGGATGCTGGTCACTTATTCGTGGAAGACCCGTCACAAATTATTAGTATAGAGCAGTACCTCGCAACATATATGCCCAAAAGAGTTTGGCCGCCAGGTGTCAATGTATCCTATTCTAATTATGGCTTTGCTTTACTAGGCTATCTGGTCGAGTTGCAGTCGGGTATGGATTTGGCGACTTACATGGAGCAACATATTTTTTCTAAGTTGGGTATGGAAAATACAACATTACGAGAACCTGTAAACGCAAGAGCTGCCTTTACAGCAATGAAGTCCGACCTACAGCAGCAGCTTGCAGCAGGGTATTTTAAAGATAGAAAAGGGAATAATACTGCCAAGTCTTTTGAGTTTATTGGGCATGCAGGCGGTGCAGGGGCAGTTTCTACAACCGCCAATGATATGGCACATTATATGTCAGTGCTAATGAATGATAACAACCTTTTAGTTCAGCCAGTTACCCAAAAAGCAATGTCACATCGATTATACGATGATAGACCACTGGCAACAGGGATTGCCCATGGTATGTTTGATGGCAAGCTTAGAGGTTACAAGGTGCGCTATCATTCGGGGGCGACCCATACGTTTGCTGCCAATATGGTAATGTTCCCTGAAATTCAGTTAGGCATTTTCATTTCAACTAATGTATCGGGAAGAGGGGGACACGTTGTTGAGACCTTACCTACCGAAATACTTAACAAATACTATCGAAATAAGCCGATAAGCCAGACTAAAGTGTCGCGATCAAGTCCCCCTCTGCAAACAAATATATATGCACAAGTTTTAAAACAGCAAGTTAGCCAACCAAACCTTGAAGATTATACGGGAACATTTTTGAGTACTCGTCGTTCATATACCCAGTTAGAGAAGCTAGCTGCGTTGCATGCGTCGGTAAGCGTTACTATTGAAGAGCAACAAAGGTTAGTCATGATAGTGGCTGGAGGTAAAATAAAACTAAAACATCTTGAAGGAGACACCTTCCAAGCTGAATCTCAAAATACACCTACTTTTTACTTTTATCGCGATGATACAGGAAATATAGCGCGTTTTTCAGCGAGTATGTGGTCTGGCGATTATGAGCGGGTGGGCTTTTTGCAAAGTCCATTTTACTTCAATTTAGTGTTGGCAATTGCTTCTTTGCTATCGTTATTGACCTTGTTACTGTGTATTGTTCGAGTTCGTCAAGGCAAAAGGCTAGTGACATTCGAAAAGTTGGCATGCTGTAGCTCAACAATGATAATTGTGGCTACGGTGGGCTTTACATTAATGAATGTAGGCATTGTCTATGATGAATACAAATTTAACATAAATTTTCCGACAATTGAGGTAAAAATTCTGCTGTCTTTGGTGTTAGCAATTGTTTTAACGACCTTTATGAAAGTAATAAAGCTTCCATTGATGATAAGTATGAATGAGTTACACTGGCTTTTTAAAGTACATTATGTGATGTGTGCACTCAGTTATCTAAGCGTTATTCACGCGTTTTGGGTTTGGAACGCGGTAGGGTTTAATTACTTTGGCTAAATTTTAGCGTCGTGTTTTGCCACTCTGGGTTAGGACTACCCTAAGGAAGCTGTAATCATTACTTATGAATAAATGACCTGTTCTTTAAGGATAGTGAGTTATTGCATTACTGGGACAAATCTCAGGTTAAATATAATAAGGAATTGGACTTGATAGAGAAAAAACGGAATATAGTGATCGTTGGTGCAAGCCGAGGGATTGGATTAGCTGTTGCCGAATTTTACGCAGCAAAAGGAGATTGTATAATCTCGGTATCACGGACACGTTCAAGTGTAGGCCAGTGGATTGAGGCGGATATCTCAACACTTGAGGGTATTAGAAAAGTAATAGATGAGATATCAGATAAGGCAATTGATGCGCTTTTATATATGGGAGGGATCTGGGAGTCT
Source organism: Pseudoalteromonas sp. McH1-7 (assembly GCF_013366255.1). Lineage (NCBI taxonomy): Bacteria > Pseudomonadati > Pseudomonadota > Gammaproteobacteria > Alteromonadales > Pseudoalteromonadaceae > Pseudoalteromonas > Pseudoalteromonas sp. McH1-7. The sequence goes on from NZ_JABWPQ010000012.1 coordinate 33,972, forward strand.
TCAGCATTTACAGAAGAGTATGATTTTGAGAAAACCTCATTTACTGAAACTCAAAGTATAATAAATGTAAATCAGCTTGCTCCGATCGAGCTGGTAAAAGGGTTACTAGCAAACCTACGTAGAGCCAAAAATCCGCGAGCAATTTTTATGGGAGCAACTTCTGGCCTTGAGCTGTCGACGACCTCTGAAGTTGCATACTCTGCCTCTAAATTTGGGTTGCGTGGCGCAGTTCATTCCCTTCGAGTGGGGTATAAAAATGAAGGTATCGGTTTTACGACTGTTAACCCTGGCTATGTAGGGACAGATGAAGTGTTAAATGATATTGAGTCAGGAGAATCTATAGGTCTAATTCCGATACCGATGGAAGATATTATAAGAGCTGTAGATTTTGTGATGCAATCATCTAGAAATACAGATATCGGCGATATCGTGTTGACACAAAAATTTGGGCGTTAACCTGCTGTCAATCATTAGCATATTACTACACTGACATTGGGCCTAGAATCATTACTTAATCTATAGTTTGGAGTAGGAACGAGCTCGTCATTGCCTTTAAATCACATTTTCATTTTATTGGCATAATTGCACGAGATAGTTATGTCAAAATTACTCGAGAATTCAGCCGCTAACTTTGGCTAGAAAGTGTGAGGTGGGTTACATTTACAGCAATAAGGATATGAATATTATGTATAAGGTTGGTATTGTTTTGTTTGATGACTTCACCGATGTAGACTTCTTTCTGATGTACGACTTACTTGGTCGCACAGTGGATAGCTGGACGGTGAGTATACTGGGAACTAAGTCTGAACATCATTCTCACCTTGGCATAGAAGTCAAAACTGATGGACATATTTCAGAGGTGATAAATCAAGATGTGGTGCTTATCACTAGTGGTAAACGCGGTATTCCAGCAGTTTTGCAAGATACAGAGTTTATGTCAGCGTTGGATCTTAACCCAAACACACAGTTAATTGGCTCAATTTGTGCCGGTTCATTTGTTCTTCATGAACTTGGTTTGCTAAAAGGTAAGCCATTAACAACCAATCCTGATGCAAAAGCTGCGCTTGAAAGCATTGGAGGAGACGTTCAAGACCAACCTCTTGTAGTGCAAGGGAATATAGCAACTGCTGGTGGTTGTCTTTCACTGATGTATTTAATCGGTTGGCTGGCTGAGCGATTATTTGACTCAAACAAACGAAAAGCCCTACAAAACCAATTAATACCCGCTGGGCAGTCTGAGCTGTTTGAAACGCTCATTTCTAAAACCATTAAACAAGCAGAGCTGTAAAGCTCACATGGTAAATATAAGAGTGAATAAATAGCGACGGAGAGTAATACCAATTTGACTTAACACTTGCTCAATTTGAAGGAGTAAATCTGACGCTAACAGTGTTAAAAATTTCTTATTTAGAACAACTAAATAGCAAAATTTTTGCCTTGCCTACACGAATGTAGGTACTTTGGCGATAGCAGGACGCGGTAGCGGGGTTATCGACAAGATTTTCTCGCCTCAAAATAGGCTACTTAATTAAGAAAGCTGGTATAACAAGTTAGTTAGCGCAACCACTGTAATTTTAGTGCTCCTATCTGACTCGGCAAAGCGTTGTTATGTGTGCCCACTTTTTCCCCTCTCTATCAAAATGAAGCAGCGTTATTTGGCTGTTGTTATTTTGTATTTTTGATCTTTTCTACAATTTTTAACGGCAATATAGCTATAAATAATATTTTATTTATGACGGTTGCTTTACTTATTTCTTTGGTAACAGGCAGGCTGAATAGAATCAATTATTTTAAGGTTAAGTTGTTTTTCGCTTTCAACTTTTTGAAAAGTATAGATAACTTTTTATTTGTTGATGATTAATTACGATGCCTATATTGAAAATCACAATTTGTGTTTGATGTGTAACAGCGTTTGCAATACGTACCTTTTGTGATAATAATAAGTTAAGAAAGTGATTTATTTGCTTCTTTGTAGGTGCTGCGGTGTTAAATGTAGGGCATGTGATAATAAACAATAATAATAAGACGCTATGAAAGAAAAAGTGCTATTTTTTATATGTGGTCTGGTGGTGGGTTATGTCGCACTATCCATATCAGGAACTCAATTTGGCCATAACCCCGCTGAAACCGCTACTCATTCTGAAATGAATAACGACAGTACTAATAGTCAGTTAGACCAGTTGTTAAATGAAAATGCAAATTTAAAAGCCCAAATTAATACGCTAAAAAGTCAGGTTCACACTTTGTTAAAAAGTGATGGTCTGGATGTTGGTACTTCTTCAAGTACTGCGACTGTGCAACATATCAATGATAAAGAAGAAGCTAGTGCGGCCAATCCATTCGACAATTCACAACAGCAAAATCAAACAAATCAAAAAGATATTTTTAATGCAATAGCGAACCATAGTGTATTACCAGTGTCTCGCAACCTCTCACATCAACTAGCGCTTGATGAGTCGGTAAGCACTCAGCTTGAGCAACTGTTGCAAGAAAAAGCGCAAAAAGATTACCTTGCATGGCAAGGAGCAAGCGAGGGTGAACAGCTACCCAAAGCGCAAGTTAATGCGCAGTTAACTGAAAATGCTCACGAATATACTGAAGCACTTCAAGAGCTACTTTCTGAAGAACAGCTAAATAAATATATCGAGTTTGAGCACCAACAAGCAAAGATTGCTATGGAGCAAAGGCAACGTACGCTCCAGCAAACTTTGGGCAGTGTAGAGCTTGATGACTTTCAGAAACAAGAGGTTATTAGGTTGTCAAAAGAGCTTTATTCATTAGGTGAAATTGGAGTTGGTAACGTTGGTAGTCCATATGGTACGAACTACATTTCAATTAACTATGAAAAACTAAACGAATTAAAAGATCTGTTTACCGAAGAGCAACGTGCAAAACTGGGTATGTAATGCAATATGCTTGATAAATTATATGTTCGATTAGGTTAAAACTATTTTAAGTGTATACCTCTCTACCCTATTTTAGGCTGGTTGATTTTATCTTTTTAAATTTGATCAACTTAAAACATTAAGTCAGAAATTATATCTGATTATATAAAATAAAAACAATTAAGGAAAAATATGAAATCAATATACACAATCGCAGCCGCTGCGATGACTATAATCGCAGGTTCTGCTGAAGCTTACCGCGATGAGTGCCCAACAGGTGGATACTGGGAAGAGGTAGTAAGAAATGTTCGTGTATGTGACACAAGGCAAGAAACCTATACTGTGACACATAAAACATGTAACTATAATGGGGTTCTGCATCTTGGTCACTTATGGGAGCAACCTAATAGCTATTTGTCACCAACAAAATTTGTCTGGGACACACAGCATGCAATATCAACTTGTCCTGCTACTAACTATAAGACTGAGTCAGTGACCTATTGGTATAACAATTCATGGGGTGGTCAGTCTATGGGGCAGGCAAATTATACCGGTTGGTTGCACTTATTGTCAGAGAGTTCATACACAACGGAACATACACGTACGGTTGAAACAAACTGTCGTACCGAGCAGCGCACAACTCGCGTATTCCGTTGTGGCTTTGAGCCGTAGTTACATGAGCTAATTCGGTAGATAGTGGGTAGAGGCTTTAAATTAAGCCCCTGCCCACATTTGTTTGATGAACAAAAATCTCAGGTGAAATTACAAACTGTAATGAAAGCCAATGGCAATACCATCGTCTTCGGTTTGCGACATTTGCGCTTCTTGCGCTGCATTTGTACTTGAGAAGTCACTAAAATCTTTACGTGCTTCTATGTATAAAATGGTGTCCTCACTCATTAGATAGTGCATACCAAGTACTGCAAATTGACGCTTAAACACATCGTTTGGATCAGCATTAAAATTAGGTTGAATGACGTAGTCATCACCGGCATCAAACACGTTGTATGCAATAAAAGCACGGATGTCATTGTCAAAACGATAACTAATTAACGACTCCACTCCAACCGCATCTTTGATTAAACGTCCTAAATTGTCAGTATCGTGATTTTCATTCTTGTTGATATTTGCCGCACCGTACCAGCCGGGTTGAGAAAAGTTACCGTAGGTGATCCCAACGCCATAAATTAAATCTTCAACTGACTGGTTTCTGCCACCGGCATAGACAATATCAAATTCGCCTCGGTTAATACCCGCTGTGAGCATTAAATTCTCAGTTGCCGAGTAAGTGAGAGCTGCTCCATAGGTCGAGTTAAACTCTACCTTTTGTGCTGCATTATTACCCTGGTTAAACAAAGCTTCACATTCGTTAAGTGAAATATCCACGACGTCACAGGTATAAAAGTCATCAGACTTTAATTGCGCTTGAACAGCGAAACTGAACTTACCATAGCTGTTACGGTATTGTAGTACTTTATCACCACGGCCAGTACCATTTATAGCACCATCATCTTTGTTGTATGTATAAACACCAGCTGCATTGCCATCCCACACTAAGCTATAGTTTGTGCTATAGACTACGTCGTACCAAGCACCCCATTGTTTACCCAAGGTGATTTGACCATAATCTTCATGCTTAACGCCCACATAGCCTAATCTATTGTATAAGAACTCGTCTTGTATAGATTCAAAACGGTTGTTATAAACAATATCACTACTTCCTACAGGATTAACTCCCCATTCCAGAAGCGCAAAAGCTTGCCAGTTATTTTTTAACTGGCGTTTGAAATCAAAGTTAATGCGTGATGCGCCATTTACCAGTTCACTTTCGCCTTGTGTATGAATAATCCTAGCATCGATAAAGCCACCGACAGTGACGCTGTTTTGCTCATCTTTATATAGCTCGATAGCAGATACGGTTGGAATTGTAGTCAAGCTCGCGATAAGCATCGCCGCACGTGTTCTTTTCATAGATTACCTTGTTAAATTTTGTAACTGGATAGGTGCAAATAGGCTAAAACGCGTAGCTTATCAAAGGCAAAATATAGTGAAAAGTGGAAAAATATAATTAAAATAATTTGGTTTGAGGAAAAATTATTCCTTTTTGCTTTATTGTTCCCAATTATCAATTAGTTAATGCAAAATGTCTGGACTGGTCGGACATGTGGTTATTCTATACTTTTACTTTTACTTTTACTTTTACTTTAAGTTTTATCCTAGATGATGAAAGAAAGTTGTTACTCACACATTTTTGCTGTCACCTGAAACAGCAAAAGTAGATATGTTTTGCGAAATTGGAAGACCTTTGATGGGGAGTAGCGTTACTGGTGTGATATCTGAGTATTAAATTTGTTTTGGCGTTAAAGTTCTTGCTACTCTAACGTCTTACCAGAATGAAGAAGGCTTTATTTTAGTATTAATTAAACATTAAAAAGGATAGTAAATGAAAATTCAAGCGCATATAGGGACACTCGATATTTTGGGTCATTTGATACTCTGGTTTGTTCTGATCCTGATTACATTCGGCATCGGAGCATTCTTTTTCCCGTACTCATTTTCCAAATTTATCATCAACCGCTCAGAGTTAATTGATGAGCAGGGAAGGTCGAGAAAGATGATTTGCCATACTGACTTATTTGGCAATTTAGGCCACGTTATTTTATGGATAATTATTTCAATTATTACCTTTGGAATTGGCTATGTCTTTTATTTTTACAAGGTTTGGAATTATTCGTTGAATAACACTTCTGTTGAGCACTAATAAACTTGAAGCGCTATAAGAAATGAGCTCAGTGCTTTAAATCTATTTTTGATAAGCACCCACCAAAAGCTGAACTGTGCAGCGATTGGTGGTAATGCCTGTTTACCTCAATACTTGTTCAAAATGAAACTTATAATCGAGCTGTACTCGATCAATATCAATATTGCTGATGCCCTAGGATCTGCAAGGTGAACCAGTAGAGCGTGCTAAATCGATTTATAGTTTCATCTTTTGGACAAGTAAATAGTACTTACTTTTTGTATTTTTCAAACCAAGCTAAGGTGTGTTCAATCTTACTGATCATCCGAGAAGGACGACCGGCTATTCCATGCGGTGCCCCTGGAATTTTCACCATGACAGAGTCGACTTTACGTAGCTTAAGTGCTTGATAGAATTGCTCAGTTTCAGCCATTGGTGTACGTAAATCTTCTTCACCTGTCATTAGCATAGTAGGGGTGGTTACATTGCCAACGAGCGAAAGAGGTGAGCGTTGCCAATAATGGTCTACATGCTCCCAAGGCATACCCGGAAATTGCGTGGGGATCTGGCCCAGGCCACTGTCAGCACTAAGCACTTTACTGAGCCAGTTGATCACAGGTTTGACTACAACTGCTGCGTTAAAGCGATTCGTCAGACCTATCGCGTACGCTGTTGCGATACCGCCAGCAGAGCCACCAGCAATAAACAGGTTGTCTTTGTCAATAAATCCTTTTGCAATCATGGCATCAACGCCAGAGTTATGATCGGCAAAATCTTCTTTTGAGCTGTATTTGTATTTTAGCAGCATAGCAAAACGCTCGCCGTAAGAGCTACTGCCTCTGTGGTTGTCGTAAAATACGACATACCCCTGTGCAGCGTAACGCTGTAATTCTGCGGAAAAATGAGGGCCATAAGCTAAATGCGGACCACCGTGGATCTCTAGCAGCAAAGGATATTGCTTTTGCGGGTCAAAATTGGGAGGCGTGATGTACCAGCCTTGAATTTGTTCTCCATCGAATGATGATCTATAAGTGATTTCATGCACTTTACCAAGGGTTGTGTGTGCCAGCAGATCCTCATTTAAATTTGTTAACCGTGTTACTTTACCCTTTCTTGTGGTGACGGCAACATCCGCAGGACGCTCACTGGAACCTTGCGTAAATGCAATATTACCACTGAAATTCGCACTAAATTCACCACTCAAATACGGGCGACCCAGCGTTGTACCAGACACTGTATCTGTGATGTCGCTAATTTTACCTTTCGTGTTGATGCTCGCGAGCTTTCGCTTGCCATGGTCATCATAACTAAAAACAAGCCTGTCTCTGCTGATCCATCTTGGAGCTTGTATTGAGCGGTCAAAGTCCTTCGCAATCATATTGGAAGTTTTATCCTGCCAATTCATGATGTTAAGCTTACTATTACGGTAAGGGTTTAACTCGTTTGATGTACTGAGATAAGCCAGCTGTTTACCATTTTTGGAAAAGCTAGGGGCATATTCACGACCAGGAGCCGAGGTAAGCTGCGTGATATTTCGCTTAAAATCAACTTCGAATAAGTCACCTTCTAGACGCTTATATTCCCAGTCAGCGATGCGTTTTGCCGAAAACACAATTGCTTTAGAGTCTGCTCGCCAAGCCAGCTTTCCACCGTGATGATAGCTTCCTGAGGTTAGTTGACGCGGTGTACCGCCTTCGCTTGGAAGTACAAAAATATGGCGATATCCAGGTTTTATTAAACCTTTACCGTCAGCTTGATAATAAGCTTTATCAATGACAATAGCTGGATCTGACCACTTTGCACCTTTTGGCTTTTCTGGCATTTTAGCAATGACAGCAGGTTTTTCTGCAACTTTTTGGCTAAAAGCTAGCCACTTTCCGTCAGGTGACCAAGTTAACCCACTTATTCCCGATTGCAGTTGCGTTAGCAGTGCTGTGCGGTTTTGTGCAACGTAATGGACATGGATTTGAGTGCTGCCAGATAGGTTGCTGACAAACGCTAATTTAGTACCGTCAGGAGACCAGCTAGGCTGGCTATAATTATGTTCATCGGAAAATAGCGGTGACTGAGCGCCTGATTTGGTGTCCACTAGCCATAAGTTTTGGCGCTTAGCGTCTTTCATCACGTCGTTGCTGTTACGCACGTATACCACTTTTGTTCCGTCAGGTGATATTTGTGGGTCGCTGGCATATTCCAGTTCAAAAATGTCTTTAGCCTGTAATCCTACTTCAGTCTGCGCGACTGTTGGTAATGCAGCGCTAGCCAGTAAAGTGCAAATAAGCGTCTGTTTTAATCCAAAAGGCATATCGCCACCTGTAATTTAGTTTTTATAAAGAATATATAGTTATGCAGCTAAAACCTTATGTCACTCAATACTCGATAGAATGAAATAAAAACTCGACGTGTTAACGGTAATAGCAATGGTAGTGACTAAATCTTGAGGAGTAATTTAAGCGAGCTGCTGCGCTATCAATTCATGTGGCTGTGAGAGACTAGGCTCTGTATAACAATTAAGCTGCTGTAAAAACGAACTTACGAGGTAAACAGACTGAAGAAGAAATAAACAAATTTATTGTTCTAAACATGACTGTCCAACCGTTCGTTTTACTATGATCTCTGTGTTAGTCTGCTATTGGCATAATGATGACGTAAAGCTGTCGCATAAATGACATCACTAACACAAGGATTTCTCCCGATAATAGTTAATATCGCTTTGTACCGGAGAAAGTAATTATGGATATGAAATTAGATAATGCAAAAATAAAACAACTGAGAGAGTCTAAAGCTTGGAGCCAAGCACATTTAGCTGCCGTGAGTGGAATTAGCTTAAGAACAATTCAGCGAATAGAAAAGACAGGCAGTGCTTCTCCTGAGTCGGTTAAATCTCTATGTGCGACCTTCGGTATCCAAATTAAAGAAATAGCCATTGCTGACAACCATCAAGTTGAGCGTCCAAGCTGTCATGTAAAAGCTGGCCATGAGAAGCAACCTAATAAGGTAACTACCAAAGTGATGAATAAAAAAGCCATGATGGCTTCATTTGTGCTCGCATTTGCGATCGCGTTTCTACTGACTGCCTAGCGTTTACCAGCCAAAGTGGCGGTAAGGGTGAGCTAACAATCTTTGCTTTATGTGGTGTAGCGCTATTGTAAGTATGTTGGTTCACACGGAGAATGAGCACAGATAGTTGTTCTGTAATTATAAGTTGCGCCACAATCATTCCTTGACGGCGGCACATAAGCTTGAATTTATCTTATCGCTGGCGCGATGATCAACGTTACATCTTAAGCTGACTTTTTCGCTAGCAATTCCTGGCGTACGAGTTCAGCCCCAGCGCTCAATGCTGCTAGCTTACCTCTTGCGACTTCCCGAGATAGCGGTGCCATGCCGCAGTTTGTACAAGGGTATAGTTTGTCAGCATCAACAAACTCAAGCGCTTTTCTCAGTGTGGCGGCAACTTCTTCTGGCGTTTCAATGGTGTTGGTTGCAACATCAATGGCACCAACCATTACTTTCTTCCCACGGATCAAGGCTAACAAATCGATGGGGACATGAGAGTTATGGCACTCCAATGAAATGATGTCGATATTAGATTTTTGTAGTTTTGGAAATGCTTCTTCGTACTGGCGCCACTCTGAGCCTAACGTCTTTTTCCAATCCGTATTGGCTTTGATCCCATAGCCATAGCAAATATGAACGGCAGTCTCACACTGCAATCCCTCTATTGCTCGCTCTAACGCTGCAATTCCCCAGTCGTTAACCTCGTCAAAAAACACATTGAATGCAGGCTCATCGAATTGAATAATATCAACCCCTGCGGCTTCAAGCTCTTTGGCTTCTTGGTTTAAAATTTTGGCAAATTCCCATGCAAGCTTTTCACGACTTTGATAATGCGCATCGTACAAAGTATCTACCATTGTCATCGGCCCAGGTAATGCCCATTTTATAGGCTTATCGGTTTGACTACGTAACAGCTTTGCGTCTTCGACAAAAACTGGCTTTTGACGGGTTACGAGTCCTACCACCGTTGGGACACTAGCATCGTAGCGGTCACGAATCTTTACGGTTTGACGATGCTCAAAATCTACACCACTTAGATGCTCTATAAAGGTGGTCACAAAATGTTGGCGGGTTTGCTCGCCATCACTCACAATATCAATGCCTGCAAGCTGCTGTTCTTGCAAAGCAATACGTAACGCATCGTGCTTGCCGTCAATCAGTTCGTCACCGGCTAATTTCCAAGGCGACCATAGTGTTTCTGGTTGAGCAAGCCAAGCAGGCTTGGGTAGGCTCCCCGCTGTGGAGGTCGGTAGTAATGTTTTCATAGTCAATTTTTCCATTTTCTCGATGAGAATACCAATTATCTTAATTAAGTAACCTAGCTCGTTGTTATAAATAGGAATTTTCAAATGTAGTTAGCGTCAAATTTATTCAGTATTAAGACAACGGGTATTACACAGCGTAATTTGCTGACCACTGCTCAAGTAAGCTTTGGTAAGGTTTGATAAAATATTCCTGCGCAAAGCGACCCTGCTCAATTGCCAGTCGGCTGCGCTCTTCACGGTCATAGACAACTTGGGTAATAGAGTGATCTTGATTTTTTAGGTTTGGTTTATAGTGTTTCCCAGCCACCGCATTGGCGTTATAAATCTCAGGTCGATAGATTTTCTGGAACGTTTCCATGGTACTGATGGTACTGATCAGCTCAAGGTTTGTGTAATCATTTAATAAATCGCCAAAGAAGTAAAAAGCAAATGGGGCAACACTATTTGGTGGCATGAAGTAGCGTACTTGTAGGCCCATCTTTTTAAAGTATTGCTCTGTTAAGGAAGATTCATTTGGGTGATATTCATAGCCAAGTACTGGATGCTGATTTTCTGTACGGTGGTATGTTTTGTTATCAGACACACTCAAGCAAATTACAGGTGGCTTATTAAAATGTGTTTTGTAGCTGTCAGAGTCGACAAAATATTTAAAGAGCTTGCCATGAAGGTCGCCAAAATTATCAGGTATGCTGAACTGAGGGCGATCTTTGTTGTGGTCAAGTAGTAATACACTGAAGTCATAATCGCGCACATAAGAAGAAAAGTTATTGCCGACAATACCTTCAACTCGTTGGTTCGTTTTGTGGTCAATAATATAAGTCTTAAGCACCTCAATCGACGGGAAGGTTTCACCACTGCCCGCAACGTCAATATCAACAGACACAATCTCTAGCTCCACAGAGTAACGGTCGCCAGTTGGATTATCCCACTGTGCAAGTGCGTTAAAGCGGCTATCAATCATTTTTAACGCGTTACGTAAATTTTGCTTACGGCTCTCACCTCTTGCTAAGTTGGCAAAATTAGTCGTGAGTCGTGTGCTGTTAGACGGGTGATAGTTCTCATCTAGGCAAATTTTTTTGATGGTAAAAGTAAACTCGTTATTCATAATCGCTATCCATTGTTTATACGGGCTTGCTCGACGAATAACCTTGACAGCACCTGGTTAAGATACAGAGCGTTGCACGAGGTACTGAGACGGTGCCGAGCGTTGAGTGATGTAAAATTTATACGTGGATCAGAGCATGAAGAAAAACGGTTTTATTTCACATAAAACATGAGTCTGATTCATAAGCATGCCCAATTGATGCAATTTTTCCCAAGCGTTACTCATAAATTTGAGCGATTTCACATAAAATCCAATGGGATGTCTGGGTGTTTAGGTGTCTAAGCGTCTGAGTTGCAATTAACTCATGTAAAACATGAGTAATCTTCAATACTTATCTTCAGTAAAATCACCAATAACAGTGCATCATATTGATATACTCGCCGCACTTAGGGAACAAACCTGAGTGTTACGGTTTAACTAAAAGAGATAAATGGAATGAGTGAGTTACTGTTATTGTTTGTATTTTGCGCTCTGTTAGGAAGTGGAGTGGGATTTTTAGCTGGATTGTTGGGGATTGGTGGCGGATTAGTCATCGTCCCAATATTAAGTGGTATTTTATTGTATTTTGAAGTGCTACCCGCAGAGCAAGTGGTTGTAGCTGCCGTTGCCACTTCGCTGGCTTCTATTCTTTTTACATCGACCTCATCTGCAATTGCGCATCATAAAAATGGTAATGTGCCATGGGGAGTTGCGCCTTGGATAATGGCTGGTGTTGCATTAGGTGCACTGATCAGCGGGTTTTTGGCCGCATTACTACCAGAAAGCGCAGTACGGGCTGTATTTGCGCTGAGCGTGGCACTTATTGCGTTCAAGATGCTGCAAAGTAGTAAAAACACAAAAGTGCCTGATAGACAGCTTCCAAACAAAGCAATCCTCACCTTACTTACAAGTATCACAGGTGGCTTATCGGCCATGATAGGAATTGGTGGGGGAGCACTGTTGGTACCATTACTCACATATTTTTCTCTTGATATGAAAAAAGCCATTGGCTGCGCCTCGGCGTGTGGCATTGTTATCGCGCTTTTTGGATCTATTGGCTACATTAGCGCGGGAAGTGCCAACTTCACTTTTGCGGATGGCTTTGCTGGGTTTGTGTATTTACCCGCATTGGCAGGCATTGTATGCACCTCTTGGTTTACTGCACCGCTTGGCGCAAAAGCGACTCATCACCTTCCTGTTACGACCATTAAAAAAGTGTTTGCAGTTTTGCTATTGGTCATGGCTTTTAATATGGCACTCAATTATTAGAGCCCGTTGATCTTTTAGGTTTGTTTTTTGCAGCAATTTAATTGGTATTTATACAAGGTGGAGCCTGCGTAGCATAGATGACTCTATGTGACTCAGGCGATAAAGGCGTTGTGCACCTATAAAATCATCAAACCCCACATCCTGTGGGGCGACACAGTAGAAGTGCCAATCAAGCACTGTTTACCGAAGGGGTGTCCCACTTCAAAATAGATCACTACATTTTACTGACGTGTTCTATTTTTTAAATGGATCAACTGCTGCTTCAAAATGCTTATTGAGTTTGCCATTGCGGCTACTATTAACAAAATTACCCGTAGGAGCTTGATGTATTAACGTAAAGGCGCTCACGGGGGTTTCAAACTTAAAGTTCGCTAAGTTAACCCAAGCAATATGTGGTGTTCGAGCATTACAAAAGTAATATATCTGGCTTCTATGCGCAGCAATGCTTGTCCATAATGTGTTGGATATATTTGGGCTAGCACTACTTATAAAGTTATAGCCATAGGGTACCGAAGCATTCGCAGCAACCGTTCTTGCTTGCGCGACGGCATCATGCTCATCTTTTGGTGTATCTAAATGGTTGAGATAAAAAGTGGCGCGCTCGAACCGGTCGGTTGAATATGGGCCGCCGGGGATGGTATGACTTGGGTAGTTGTTCTTTTCACTCCATTGCCATAGCCAATAATCATTAATTTTAAGCTGGGCTGCGTAACTAGGTTCATTGGTGGCAACGCGATATGCAGTGCTATGATAAATGTTAAATAAGCCATCATTGACTTCAATAATTGCTGAGTCACCGCTGATATCTGAAATTATCAAATGTAATGCGGCTGTTTTTCCTTCGCTATTAGGCACCTCCGCTCCTACAATTTGAATATCTTGCTTGTTAAACGTATCCACAACTTCTTTAACCAGCACAAACTTGTCCAATACGTATTGGAGCCAACGTAACACGCTTAGTTGTTTCTTTTTGCAATCAAGCTTACCGTATGAGGCTCCTGAGTCATACAACACATTTGCGACTAACCCCACCGAGTTCATGCCATCTGACGCTGCCCATCCACTGCAATCATCTCCAACCATAGCAACAACACTATCATAAGAAGATGTCCAAGTTAGTGGATTATGATGAGCTTCTATTTTTGCACTAAGTGCTGATATTGGCTCTAGGCCTGACTTTTTGAGCCCTTTTTCAAATACAAATAGACTGGTCGGCAATGTAAACATCCAATCCATGTTTCGAGCAGTAGCTAAGTTGGCACCATCCCAGTTATTAAATACTCGAGTACACATAATGACCTCACAATAATGATAAACAATTTCCGTCCTCATATTAGTACCACCTGCAGGTTTCGCATATTACACAGTGTTACAACGCATTACGGCTACCTTTGGGAGTGAAAAAAGTCGTTTGATTAATCAGGCAGTTTGCTTTTGGCTATTGCTCAACGTGGTGTGCACAGGCTACTTTAACGACTAAAATACAAAAAACACGGCACCTTTTTGTGGCTTCTACCGCATCATATAAGTTGCCACTATATTAATAACAATTAGACTTTATAACGGCTCAATTTGAAGGCGTAAATCTGACGCTAACGGCGCTAAAAATTTCTTATTTAGAACAACTAGATAGCAAATTTTTGCCTTGCCTACATGTATGTAGGTACCTTAGTGATAACAGGACGCGGTAGCGGAGTTATCGACAAGATTTTCTCGCCTCAAAATAGACCACTTAATTAAGATAATTTTTATAAAACACCGTATTCGAGATCTTGTCATGATAATCACATTAACGGCTGCAGCCTTAAGTTGTACTCTTTCTGGATGTGCTGAGTCCCCTTTGATGACCGAAGAGCTTCAGTCAATAGCCACTCAACATGCCGAGCAGGTGTTTAGTAATGCCGCTATTTATACCGTCACTAAACCTCATCCGTGGGCACAAGCGATGGCTATAAAAAATGGGAAAATCATGTACGTAGGCAGTATGGATGGCATACAACCCTATATTGGAGACAACACTCGTGTACACGACCTAAAAGGAAAAATGATCTTGCCAGGTCTGCATGATGTTCATATTCATCCTCTAGAATCAGCCTCAAACGCGACACATTTTACGGTGTCGCAATATGACACCGTTGCAGGTTATCAGGATGTGCTTGTGTGAGCCGCTACTGAGCACCCTGATGCTAAATGGCTGATAGGGTATGGACATAATATTGATACGCTACTGGAGTTGGCTATACCGCCAAAAATGTTGATAGATGAAGTAATTGCAAATCGACCTGTGGTTATCATGGAGCAGACCTCTCACTCTATGTGGGTAAACACCAAGGCACTTGAGTTTGCCAATATCCATGCGCAAAGCCGCGATCCAATTGGCGGGGTAATTGGACGCGATGAGCTAGGAGACACCGATGGTATCTTGTATGACAACGCAGGCAACATCGTGATGGATCTTGCGATGCAAGCACAGGGGGATGAAAAGCTCAAAAACTATGATGGTTTTGTCGAATATACGCAACCTACGTTACTAAAACACGGTATTACCTCTATCAGTGATGCTCGTGTGTATTGGCAGCGCGGTCAGCTTGATACGTGGCAGCAGTTACAAGCTGATGGTGCGTTACAAGTACGAGTCAGTCTAGGGCTTTGGGCTTATCCACAGGCGAATGATGAGCGTCAAATACGAGCACTTAAGTCAATGTATAACGTCACACCAGACAGCATGCTGAAAATAGATCAGATTAAATTTTATATGGATGGTATTTTGATTAATACCACCGCGGCTATGAAAGCGCCATATCATATTGATTTGTTAGCACGGAGTGAAAATCGTGGCTTGAATTATTTTACGCAAGCGCGATTAGAAAAGTATTTAAAGGCGTTAGAGCCGAGCGGCTTCGATTTTAATATTCATGCCATTGGTGATAGAGGAGTACATGAGGCACTAAACGCAATCAGTACAGCATCTAATGGTAAAGCTCGACATCGTCTTACTCATGTTGAGGTTATTGACCCCAGTGACTACAAAAAGTTTGCTGAGTTAGGTGTGATAGCTGATGCGCAAGTAGCAGGTGAATTTGCACAGCCCTCGCACTGGCAGGAAATGCAGCCTCTACTGGGGCGAAAGCGCGCTGGCAGCCTAGTCCCTATCAAGGGCTTACTCGATCATGGCGCAATGCTGACACTCAGCAGTGACTGGAATGTCAGTACATTGAACCCATTTGTTGGGATTGCGAATGCGATAAGTCGTCAACCTGAAGCTATTTCTTTAGCACAAGCTATTGCGGCATATACGATTAACGCGGCATACGCGATGCGCCAAGATGATATAGTGGGTAGCTTAGAAGCCGGAAAGCAAGCTGACTTTATTATATTGCAAAATAACTTGTTCGAGTTGACTGCAGAAGAAATCAAAGCAACGAAAGTCGAGCAAACTTGGGTCAATGGTAAGCGCCGAAACTAGCAAGATTTATGCTGTCGCATGTAATGCCATTTTAACCAAGCTAAGCCTTACTTGTGGGATAAAATACTCGTTTTCACAAGCGTTAGGGAGAAATAAGAACGTAGATGTGAATTAGCACAGTGCCAATGTCGTGTTGTTATCGTCAGGTTTGCGTTTCAAAAATAACGTATGGACTGTGTGGTAATAGTATAGAATGTCACAGTTGAGGTTAACTGGCCTTAACATTGAGCAAGTATTAAGCGAATTGGCATAAGGAAAAGAAATGGAGCAAGCAGTACGCGTTGGAGTTGGTGTAATCATCATGTATAAAGATAAAATCTTACTTGGTGAGCGCATAGGCGCACATGGTGCCAATACATGGGCGACCCCTGGTGGGCATTTGGAGTATGGGGAAACCATTGAAACATGTGCCAAAAGAGAAGTGCTTGAAGAAACAGGCTTGAACGTAGTTACCGTAGAAAAACTCGGCTTTACCAATGACTTTTTTGCGCAAGAGCAAAAGCATTATGTGACTTTGTTTGTGAAAGCGACGTGTGATGATCACCATGCACAGGTAAAAGAGCCAGATAAATGTAAGCATTGGCGGTGGTTTGCATTGGATGCGTTGCCGCAGCCTCTGTTTTTACCTTTGACCCATTTTTTAGCCCAGCACAAGCTATAAACATGAGGAGCAGGCCGGTGTTGACCAGCCTGCTCAAATGCTCATTACAGTGCGGTATTGAGGTCAAACTCCCTAGAAACACCTAGCGTCGGCAAAAATGTCTCGGATTGAGTTAATTGTGCTTCGATCCCATAGGTTTTGCGAAGCTGCGCTTTATTCAACACGTGTGCAGGTGCTCCCGATGCAACAAGTTTTCCTTTTTCTAGCAGATATACGGTATCGGCAAAACTGGCTGCAAGTGCCAGATCATGGACTACAGCTATTACACCCGCGCCTTGTTTTGCAATGCTTTGTGCTAGCTTCATGACTTGATATTGGTGGTATAAATCCAGACTGGCTGTCGGTTCATCAATCATCAAATAGCATGGTTTTTTTGCGTCTAAACTTGGCAGTAGCTGGCAAAGTACCCGAGCAAACTGTACCCGCTGCTTTTCTCCCCCTGAAAGTCGAGTAAAGCTGCGCTGTGCTAAGTGCTCAACAGATAAAATTTGCATCGCTTTTTTAGAGTAGCGGCGCAATGAATCCACAGTATGACTCTCTTGATGGACATAGTGAGCCATATCTACAATTTCTTGTACACTAAATGGAAATTCACAATCATACTGCTGTGTAAGCACTGCTCGCAGATGTGAAAGTGACAAGCTGTCTATGTCGTGCAACCTTTGCTGGTGGTAGGTGATAGTGCCTTCGCTCAAGGTTATATCGCCACATAGCGCTTTTAGCAGGGTTGACTTTCCTGCGCCATTTGGGCCGAGGACAACTGCAACTTCACCGGGGCGAATAGCAAAGTCGATACCACTGAGCAGTGATTTTTTCCCTACTTGTACACTAACTTTGTTGGCAATTAACATTTTACAGCTCCTTCAAACGATATGTTTTAACCAGCATAATGAGAAAAAATGGGCCACCCAGTGCACTGGTAATAAGGCCTATTGGTAATTCAGAGGGAAGAATGAGAGTACGCGCAAGCAAATCGGCTAAACATAATAAGATGGCACCACCAAGCATTGAAGCGGGCAATAAATATCGATGATCAGGGCCGATTAACAAGCGTACTATATGTGGCACGATAAAGCCGACAAAGCCAATTATACCAGTTAGCGCCACTGCGGCACCTGTACACAAAGCGGTAAAGGCGAACACTTTCTTTTTTAGACTAACGACATCTACTCCCAAATGCTTGGCTTGTTGCTCACCTAATAAGTACAAGTTGAGAGGCTGCGCTAAACGGCTGAAGCCAAAACAACATGCCAGCATCAAACACAGCGAAGGAATGATCATCTGAAAGCTGTTTCCAGCAAGCGACCCCATGCTCCAAAAGGTGAGATCACGTAACTGCTGATCTGAGCTAATTAAGGTTAAAATACCTATTACAGCGCCGACAATCGCATTAACGGCTATTCCCGCTAACAAGAGGCTAACAATCGTAAAGCGATTGCCTTGACTAGATAACCGGTAGATGATGCTACACACACAAAGGCAGCCTAAAAAGGCACCAATTGGCACGGCATAAATTCCGTAGTAAGCGGTAAAGTCACTAAGTAATGAGCTTCCAAGCACGATAGTACTAATTGCACCAAGTGCGGCACCACTTGAAATGCCGATTAAGCCCGGATCGGCAAGAGGGTTTCTGAAAATAGCCTGCATTGCAGCGCCACAAGCACCAAGCCCTGCTCCAACAATAACAGCAAGTACGAGCCTTGGCATACGGATCTGCCAGATCACCGCTTGTTCTAGGGTATCTTCATGACTCGAAAAAAGAATAGCGATTAGGCGCTCATAGCTGATGTCTACTCCACCTACTGTCAAGCCAATTACACTAACCAAAACACAGCCAACAGCAAGTCCTGCAATCATCCATTTTCTAGCGACATCTGCGGGGATCAAAGATTGCTCTAGTGCTAGCATTATAGTGACTCATTTACTGGTGCTGACTGAGCAGCTCGGAATCGGTAATCATTTGGCAAAGTGGTGTTAGGGTGGAGTAATGTCGCCAGCTCGACCACAGCTTGAGGTGTACGTGGACCCATACCAAGCAAGTATGTTCCGTCGATTAATAAAACTCGGTTGTTTTTTACTGCATTTGAGAATTTAAAGTGAGGCACTTGGCTTAAATCCGTCGCTTTTTGATCGCCATGACGCCCCATACTAATAATCACATCAGGGTTCATCGCGATAGCTGACTCAGTTGCTAACGGCTTCCAACCCTCAAAATGTGTGGCTGCAACATTGATCCCTCCTGCTGCGGTGATCACCTCATGTGCTGAGTTTCCTGCTCCTGCAACAATTGGCTGACCACTGCGAAGACTTAATACAAATAACACTTTTGGTTTGTGGTCGACTTGCTCAAGCACGTGTATCAGTGCTTTTCTATCAGCTTGAATATAGTCAATAAGCGCTTGGCCTTTTTGTTCAACAGCTAGCAGCTGTGCAACTTTGGCTATTTTTGCCTCCACACCTGAGAGATTGTCATTCTCACTAAAAATGTGTGTCTGTAATCCAGTATCTTGGAGTTGTTGTAACACTTTGTCTGGGCCTGTATCGGCTTCGCCAAGGAGGAGATCTGGATTAAGTGACAAAATTCCCTCGACATTAATTTTTCTTACATAACCTATTTGTGGTTTTTGGGTGGCAACAGCTGGGAATACACTTGTGCTATCTACACCTACAATGCGCTTTTGCTCGCCAAGCGCATAGATAATCTCAGTGATAGAGCCGCCAGAAACGACAATCTTTTGGTCACTTTCATCAGCAAAGACTGGCTGCTGCAATGTGGCACAGGTAAGTAATCCAAAGGTCAATAGTGCTGTAATTTTAGCTTTCATTACAAATCCAAACTTGTTATATTTATTGCGAATAGTAACAGTTATCATTTGCTTTTATCAATATGAAATTTATTCTCTGTATTGCAGTGTCCATATTTCTACATGGTTTGTGGTGGATATCGCCAGCTAGTGTGGAGCCGCAGTGGAGCGCAGGTGTCAGCGCCCATGAGGTAAGTAAAGTAACTACACCTTTGGTGCTTTCGTTTTCTTCTCCAACACCAGTAACAGCGTCTAAGGCTGTGTCTCAGGCAGTATCATCTCAGTTTAAGGGCGTTACTCATGCACTAAAAAAAAGCCAAGACAGTGAGACTGAAATAAAATCAGAAACGGCAGCGGTATCGCAAGCGCAGGAAAAACCAGTTAAAACTACAACACCAGACGACATACAAGTTGCTAATAAAACGGAACAGATTGAACCCGTGAAACCTGTGGCAGCTCCTATGGAGGAGCCTAAGCACACGACCCAACAACTTGCAACGGCTCAGCGACCGAGCGAAATCAGTAATAATGACAATACCCCAGTACGACTCAGTAAGTTGCCGCTATTTAAAGCGCCAAGACCCGCTTTGAGTTATCCGCTTAGGGCAAGGCGTCGCGGTCTTGAAGGCGTTAGTATTTTTGAGATTGAACTGAATCAAGAAGGAAGGATCACCAATTTAACGTTAATTAAAAGCAGTGGATACCAAAGTCTAGACACCGCTGCTCGGCAAAATGTTGAGCAGTGGCAGTTTCATCCAGTTATTCATAACGGTAGTGCGGTAAAGGCCTTATTCACCGTACCTATTAAATTTTCTCTATCTTAAAGTGAGTATAAAACAATGCAGTCGTGGTTTTCTCAACTTGGGCCGATGCAATGGCCGTTTCTTTGTTTATCAATTATTGCGTTTGCCATCATCATTGAGCGTTGCTGGGTGCTCAGCCAAGCATGGATAAAGGTGCGTAATATTAAGCAAAATAAACAGACTTTCAGGGATCAACAACGTGCCGCATTATGCTTGCAAGAGTATGTTTTTGAATGGCGAAAGCGCTTAGCGATGTTAAGTATTATTGGTACTTTGAGTCCGCTGATGGGACTGTTTGGTACTGTATGGGGGTTAGTATTGATGTTTAAAACAATAGCTAAAACCCAGCAAGCGGTAACACCTGCACTCTTGGCTGACGGACTGTGGGAAGCCATGTATTCGACAATGGCTGGATTGGCTATCGCAATGCCATGTTTACTCGTTTATGGGGTATTGCAAGCTGTGGTGGATCGATTTCAAAGTGAATTAACACTGTGTATGAACGCCCAACTTTTATCGACGGGTGAAGCACATGCTTGAATTACCAGCTCCGAAAGCCCAGCATCTTGGCGCCGATCTGACTGCGTTGCTAGATGTATTATTTATCGTACTTGTGTTCTTACTACTCAGTGTGGCGGTGAAATTAAATGTACTTGAGGTGAACTTACCCAGTGCCGGCGAACAAGCTGAAGTTGAATTGAAGCAAACCCCCAAGGTTGTGAGCCTATTGCTTAGCAATGATGAAGTGAGTTACGCCATTGATGAACAACCCTTTAGCGCTGAGCATACTTTAGTGCAAGCGCTCGCGCATCTAGATAATTCCGAAACTATTTTTATTGCGGTAGATAAACATGTACCGAGTGAAGCCCTGGTGTCGTTATTTGCAAAACTAAGCGAATTAAATATCCAAGTTGCAAATCTAATTGTTAAAAGCGAATAAAAATAATTACCATTTAGATTTGGGTGTGTTATATTGCGCCGCGAAAATCATACTTCACTGAGGAAAG
Source organism: Pseudoalteromonas sp. McH1-7 (assembly GCF_013366255.1). Classification (NCBI taxonomy): domain Bacteria; kingdom Pseudomonadati; phylum Pseudomonadota; class Gammaproteobacteria; order Alteromonadales; family Pseudoalteromonadaceae; genus Pseudoalteromonas; species Pseudoalteromonas sp. McH1-7. Next base: position 55,016 of record NZ_JABWPQ010000012.1, read on the forward strand.
CCTGTATTTATTCTATGGGCATTAGGGACAAACAGGGGCAGAGCTGAAGTATGAATACCAATAACGACACTTGGAGTATTCTTATGCGTTTATCTAAATTAACTCTTTTCATCGCGCTTGCAACTTCTGCCACCTGGGTGCAAGCAGCTTCTTCTGCTACTCAATCATCCGAAGTAATAAAAACCGATCTTGATGCAGTTACGGTAACTGCCACTCGTACACAAAAAACAGCTTTACAGTCTGCGCAGGCAGTGAATGTTATTTCTTCAGAGCAGATTGAGCGTAAGCTGGACAGTAATGTGTTTGATACCCTAGACACCATTGCAAACGTTTCAGCGAATGGTGGGCCAAGATCGACGGGTCATAAATTTAATATCCGTGGTTTTAGTGACGCAGAGGATGTAATGGTTACCATCGATGGTATGTTGCAGACTTTTGAAAAGTATCGCATGGGAAGCTTATTTACAGATCCTGATCTCTATCGCTCCATTAGCATTAAGCGCGGTACTAGTACAGTACTGCATGGTGGCGGAGCGCTTGGTGGTGTTGTGCAATTTGAGTTAAAAGATGCAGCTGACTTTTTGCAAGATGGCGAATCTGCGGGAGCTAAAGTAAAACTAGGCTATGACAGCAATAATGAACAAAAAAATGGTTCAGTTGTAGCTTTCGCAAGGCCCAATGACTCATTGGATATTCTTGGCGCAATAGTCAAGCGAGAGAGTGATGATTGGGAACTTTCCAATGATGAAACGCTAGAAAACTCTGCGATTGAAAATAGTTCTGTATTGCTCAAAGGGGAGTACTTTGTTAGCGATGATGCGATTATAGGCGCAAGTTATACACAAACCAAAGACGACCAAAGAACTGAGTTCAATACCACAGATCCCGGCGCATGGGGCACAGTATATCGTGAAGTTGAACAGTCAGTTGCTAACCTCAGCTATGAATATAACCCCGCTAACAATGCGTTAATTGATTTGAGTGCCAAAGTTGGCTTCACCAGCAGTGAGGTTACCGAATCTGATGGGGTAGGGATGTTAAAAGATTATATCGGTATTGAGTCAAACTACGAATACAATATCACCACCTTAGATGTAATGAATACCAGTGTCTTAGGGTCACATACTGTAACTTACGGGGTGCAGTATACCGATAAAGAACGAATTGGAGAAAAGACTGCATTACCTTGTCTAAAAATTAATTATGAGACGTATGCTTGTGAGCAATACGGCACTACTCCAACTACTGCTGAGATGACATCACAACCTGGAGGCACACAAAAGCGCTCTGGTGTGTATATTCAGGATGAATTTAATTGGCAGCAACTTACCGTGATTGCAGGGCTTCGTTATGAGCGTTACAGCACCTCGCCAACTGCTAAATTTCAACAAGCTTTTTCAACACTGGATACTAAATTGACACACAGCGACTGGGCAGGAGCGCTCAGCGTAAACTATCAATTGACGCCACAATGGGCCGTATTTGCAAACCGCCAAGAAGGTTTTCGAGCTCCTCTAATTGACGAGTTGTATGACCAATATGGAGGCAGGCAGCCAGGCTTAGAGTTGGACGTAGAATATAGTAACAACACTGAAGTGGGTGTGACTTATCAGGCAAATAACATACTTACAGACAACGACACATTAACCGCACGTTTTATTTACTTTGATATTTCGGTGGATGATGAGATCACATCAGTCACCAGTAACGTTATAAACCCTGTCCCTGCACCGCGTTATGCTAATAGGGCAAGCAACGACAGAGATGGTGTTGAGTTAGAAGTGAATTTTGCAACGCCACGTTTTTACAGCAACTTTACCTATAGTGATATTGATGGCGAAGATCAAAATAACGAACCACTTTGGTATTTACCAGCTGATAAAATCGCTCTGGATTTAGGTACATCATTGTTTGATAACTCACTACAGGTTGGCGCGCAAATAGTGCGACGTGGCTCGCGCGATGTACAAGTGATGGACAGAGCAACCCGGCAATATGCTACACAAACGCAAAAGAGTTACACCCTGACTGACTTGTATGCAAGTTGGGACATTAATAGTGCTTTTAACCTAAGAGTAGCCATTGATAATGTCTTTAACAAAGAATACAAACTTATGGCTGGTACAGGTGGTGGCATTGGTGACTATGGCTTTGGCCGTAACATTAAAACCCAGATCAGCTGGCGCTTTTAAGGAGAGATAATGAACCAACTTATTCAAGACTATAAAACGTTACTTGTGGGTGAGCCAAGGCTTCGACCAGTTGATGCTGCAATGCAATTGGGGGTGAGTGAGGCCGAACTGTTATATGCTCAGCTTGATGAACCGGTAACAGCGTCAATAACGCGCTTAGATGAGGCGCAGTTGCCTGAGATTCTCAAAAGCTTAAAAAAGTTAGGCAAGGTCATGGCATTGACTCGCAATGGCTCGGTAGTCAATGAGATCAAAGGAGTGTATGAAAAGCTATATGTCTCAGAGAATAACGGGAAATTAAGTGGCATTGCTATTAATCCCGGAGGCATTGACTTAAGGCTATTTTTATATCGCTGGCAGAGTGCCTTTTTAGTTGAAACTGAGCGCCACACAAGCTTCCAATTTTTTGATAAACATGGGTGTGCAGTACACAAAGTGTATACGACTGCGGATTCAGATTTTAATGAGCTAGTAAATATAAAAGCACGCTATCAATCGATATCATCGCGCCCATTGACCGTTGTACCTTTTGAGTCAGCAGAGGTTGAATTAACATCACCGAGCACATCGCAGCTAGACAACTTTAGAACGCAATGGGGTGAACTTGAAGATGTACACCACTTTCCAAAATTGCTAGCGTCGCATCAACTTGAGCGCTTACAAGCACTGGAATTGGTAGGCTCGCCGTGGAGTTTTGAGCTTCATAATTTTGCACTTGAAGATATTTTTCAACAGGCAAAAACATTCAAGCAAGAGATCATGGTATTCGTAGGTAATCAAGGTGCGGTGCAGATTTTTTCTGGCAAAGTCGACAACCTCAAACAAGTTGGTTCTTGGTATAATGTGCTTGATCCTGATTTTAACCTACACATAAAAGCTGATGAGCTAACACGTGCATTTGTGGTTAGAAAACCAACGGATAATGGGGACACTGTGGTGACTTCAATAGAGTTTTTCGATGCCAATCGTGAGACGGTATTAACATTGTTTGGTCGCAGAATTGAAGGCAAAAAACAAACCAACGAATGGCAAGCACTGTGTGAAAGGTTGATCCATAAAGGACAAGTCGCTGCATAATACTTGAGCTAGTATGAGGCTAGTGATATTGAAGAGGGCTCTATAAACGAGCCCTTTTACTCAAAGGTAGAAAATGGATGCTGTTGACTTCTAGTGATTCAAGTAATTATTTACCAAGTTCTATCATTTCAATGATTTTGCTGGCTTTCTCGAAATGATTTAGCCGGTGTGTTTTTATCCACCAAGTAGCAGCTTCCATTAACAGCTCTGGATCATCATTTTTATTAGCAAAAAAAGCGTAAAATGAGACACCAACATTCTCACCTTTGTGCTTAATCTTTTTAGTGCAAACCTCTATCACTTTGGTTCTTAAAGAATCACGCATTGGATATATCTGGGGGAGTGTATAATGCCTGCCACCATACACATCACAAATAGCGAATACAAGAGCAGCTTACGTTAGTGTGCTTATAGGTTAATTACTTCAATCTCAAGTTAATTCAGGGAATTAGTATCATAACAGCGACCATCGCACTCAAATGAATGATTAGCGTGCTCCTTAGTTGTTCGAAGAGTGAACTTTAAAGTTCAATCACGTCATAATTTTCGATTAAATGCGCAAAGATAAAGTCAATTTACTTTTCAGTATATAACAACAATGGCTTCTGCTATGTTATATTGTACTGAATTTATCATTCATGAAATCGAGGTCTTTTTGAAAAATAAATTACTACTCTCACTTTTGGTGGCATCTAATGGTGTCATTGCGCAAGATGTTGTTCAATCAAACTCAAGTGAAGACATTGAACACATTGAAGTTAAACGTGTATGGCAACCTTACCGTGGTAATGTGCCTATAGTTCAAACTCCGCAAGCAGTCGATATGATTAGCTCTGACACGCTAGAGAGTGAGAGCATTACCCGTTTTATGGAAGCCCTAGAGCTTTCACCAAGTATAGTTAGACAGAATAACTCAGGTGGTATGTTCGATAGCTTTGCCATTCGTGGTTTCTCTGGAGATGAAAATAACCCATCAGGTTACCTAGTGAATGGCTTTAATTCTCGAGGTTATAACGGTAATAGGAACACCGCTAACATCGAAAGTATCGAAGTGATGAAAGGTCCAGGCTCTGCACTTTATGGACAAGGTGAACCGGGTGGCACTATCAATATCATCACCAAAAAACCGCAATTCGACGAACAAGGTTATATTCAAACAACATTGGGTAATTACAGTAAGAAACAGTTTGAATTTGATTATACCAATGCCTTGAATAAAGAGGCCGCATATCGACTAAATGGTTCATACGAAGACTCAAATACACACCGAGATCATGTTTCAGTCGAAAGCTTACATTTATCGCCATCGGTAGTGTGGAATATTTCTGATAACACCAGCCTGAGCTACGAAATGGAAGTACTCGATCAGAAAAAGCCTTTAGATAGAGGTGTATATATTCTGAATAATAGCTTTGATGGTGTGAAAGCGGATGCTTTTTACGGAGATATTCGTGATGGCGCGCACCAAGTTGAGGCACTAGGTCATCAGTTAGTGTTAACTCATAAGTTAAACGGTGATTGGCATTTACTGACAGGTTTTGCTTACCGAGACTCTTCTTTTAAAGGCCTATCTTCTGATACTGAGTTATCAGCCGGTAGACAACTGGTTTATACCGACGAAAATCTACTGTCGCGCCAACGAAGAGATCGAGATTATCAAGCTCTCGATGTATCAGCCCGCTTTGAATTAAATGGCGAAGTTGAACTTGGCAGCTTAACACATAATATTTTAGTGGGTGTTGATCACTATAATCTTGATATAGATACCGACTACAAAGTATGGCGCACGGCATGGGGCTCGGGTGATACGACTTATACCATTGATCCTCACAATCCAGATTACACTCAAGTTCAACCTGAACCAGTACAAAAAACGCTGACAGAGGAAAATCAAAAAGGCTTAGGCCTTTATGCCCAAAATCTCATTGAACTGACTGAAAAGTCAAAGGTGTTAGTGGGGGTACGCGTTGATAAGTTTGAGCAAAACATTCTTAACTTACGCAGTGATGAAGCTCAAAGCCAAGAGCAAACTGAGTTTACACCACGCTTTGGTCTTATTTATAGTGCGAATGATCAAGTTAATCTGTATACAAGTTATGCCGAAGGCTTTAGACCAAATCCGGGTCTTGATTCAAACCGTAATGCGTTCGAACCAGAAGAAACCAAATCATTCGAAATCGGTGCAAAGTGGCAAAGTATTGCAGGTCGTTTTTCGGGGAGTATTGCACTTTTTGATGCGCAAAAAACCAACATGTTAACCGCTGAGCCAGATACGGGTTTATCGGCAACATTAGGTGAAGTTGAAAGCCAAGGTGTTGATTTTCAACTAACCACTGAGCTGACAGGTGATACAGTGCTTGAATTTGCTTATGCTTACACAGATGCAAAAACAGCAAATGACGTGGTTAATGCCGATTGGGGCGTGCCTATTCCAAAAGGCTCGCGTTTAATTAATATTGCTGATCATATTGGCCATGTTTCACTAAAACATTACACCACACTTTTAGGTAAAGTATCTTACCTTGGTGCAACTGTAAATTATGTGGGTGATCGTTTAGGCGAAACAACAGATGCAAACTTCATTTTGCCATCATACACTCTCGTTAACTTGTCAGCATCGATAGAGATAAGTGACAAGGTAAGCATGAAATTCGATATCAATAATCTGTTTGATAAGGCTTACTTTGAAAATTCTTACCACAAGCTTTGGACTATGCCAGGTTCACCAACAACTTACAGCGCGACGGTGAAGTATCAGTTCTGATCTTAAATATGAGCTAACAGTCTTAGTGTGTTCTAAGTAATTTCACTATTTGAAAAGCAGCAGCTTGAGTAATCGAATTTAACTTGAACTTGGGGTAAGTGTTTGGTTAATAAAAAATACCTAAGTTCAAAAGGTGCAATATCACGCTAGCCAAAAGTTATTTCTTAATACAAGACAAGTTTGTGTGTTAATAGTTAGCCTATTGCAAACAAATTTAACGCAGCTGTTGGGATAACAGCGGCCAGAGAACAAGTTATTAGCCCGAATTCAGGTTATTTAGGCTGTTTTTTCATTTAAAACACGAGAAAAGGTGTAATGAATCATCTTCAAAACAGTAAAACGCGCTTGCCGTCCATTGATATACTCCGTGGCATCGTGATGTTATTTATGCTGGTTGATCATGTGAGAGAACGTTTCTTCTTACATGCTCAAGTGCTTGACCCTATGGACATTCAAACTACGAGTCCAGAACTATATTTTACCCGTTTAAGTGCACATTTTTGTGCGCCAATTTTTGTGTTTTTGACAGGTCTGTCTGCTTGGCTGTATGAAAACCCCGCAAACGGTGCAAAGCGTTCAGCTCAGTCATTCTTGCTAAAGCGAGGCTTATTTTTAATTTTGCTAGAAATGACATTAGTCAATTTCTCTTGGTTTGGCGCTTATCAAACAGTTTACTTGCAAGTTATCTGGGCCATTGGCGTGAGTATGGTGGCTTTAGCCATTGTGGTCGCTTTACCTCGAAGCACCATCGCAATATTGGGTGTAATTATAGTGGCGGGGCATAACTTATTATCGCCCATAGAGTTTGCGCCGCATGAGATTGGTTATTCGCTATGGACGATTTTGCATGACCGAGGATATTTAGTCACAGGCGCTTTAATTAAGGTAAAAGCCTCTTATCCAGTTTTACCTTGGATTGGTGTTATTCTGTGTGGCTATGCGGTGGGACCTTTATTTTCTAGTTCAATAACTTCGCAAAAGCGAAGAACTATGTTGATGCAAAGTGGAGCGCTGCTTTTATTAGGGTTATTGATTTTAAGAGGGTTAAACATTTACGGCGAAACTCTTGAATGGTCTCAACAGGCAACCGCGCTTTTGACTGTGATGGACTTTTTCAACTTCACCAAATATCCACCGTCTCTTGATTTTATTTTATTGACTTTGGGAATTGGCGCATTTGTATTAGCGGCGTTAGAAATAAGCGCATTCAAGCTGTTAGAGCCTGTAAGAATTTTGGGCTCGGCTCCCATGTTTTTCTACATCATGCACTTATACGCATTGCTTGTTTCTAGCATGGTGGCGCAGTGGTTATTTGGCAAAAACATGCATTATGGCATTGATAAAACTGCATATTTCGGCTTTTATCACGTCTGGCAAGTGTGGCTTTTTGCGATGTGCTTAAGTGTACTTTTATACCCTCTATGCAAATGGTTTGCGGAATACAAACGCAAGACATCAGCGCACTGGATTAAATATTTTTAGTGACCCAAGAGAGAATTGATAGAAGGAATAGATAGCAGGTACCCACTATAACGAAGGTAGAAATTGCAATGGGTGTCTGCGCTCGTTGCGTTTTCAAGTTGGTTTAAAATTAGTCGTGATGTTTTTATTTTTGGAAAATTCACTTTGCCTTTCCTTGAAAAATAACACAAAAATATCTCGATAATATTTTTGGTAGTTTCGCTAAATGCTAAAATTAATTACAAATTAAGAGGTTGTGGAAATTGCAGACTCTCACCAAAACATAATCTCTCTTGTAATAGATGTCCAAGTTATTTTCTCAAGCAATTATTACTACTCAGATACCACTGCATCAATTTCAGTTTCTACCAGCCACTCAGGATCAATGAAACCTTTAACCTCGACAAACGTACAAGCAGGACGCTGAGTCGAAAATAGCTCTCCATGGGCTTTAGCTGCTTGTTCCCACTCTTTGATATTAGTGAGCATTATCCTAGTGCGAATGACATCTTCAATGCTGCCACCTGCTTCTTCAATCGCTTTGAGCGAAATCTCCAAACAATATTTCGTTTGTTCATACACGTTTCCAATAAATACCGTTTTACCATTGGCTATCGGAGCGGTGCCAGCTACGGCTATGTTTTGACCTATACGACACGCGCGAGAGAACCCAATTGGTTCCTCTAGATGAGAACCAGAACTTACCAGCTTTCGCATATTCTTTCCTTAGCGCTATAACAGTAAATAAGCGGTTAACTCTTGATTACCCACTTATCTACCAATTGAAAAACAAAGCTTCAGCTAAATTTATTTTGTAGTTTTAATAACCTATCAGCGATAAATTATAATATCAATGAATAAGTCGCCAATCCACGGACACACACTCCACGCTCAATATAAGTACAAAGTGCAGTAAGAAAGCTGAAGGGAAGTCACAGGTTCCAAGGTTGCACAGATAGAAGTTGCAGTGGGTGTCTGTGTTAGTATTTATAAATTATCACGACTAGTTAAAATAAACTTATCTTTATGTATTTCATACAATTAACTCCGTAAATGTAAGATAATATCGGCCTCGATCCTGCTTAAAATTGAGCGCCCACCATCAGATTCAAGGTCAATTTCAACCCAACCATCCGACCCCATAAATTCAGCATGAGAGAAACTGAGCACCGCAGTCTCTGGCATAAGACCTTTTAATCTGAATATCCCTATTGGGGTTTGAATTCTAGTGATTGTAAATTCCATCTAGGTTTCTCTGTAGCGATCTTGTAGAAGTAAGATAACAAAGAACTTTGGCAAGCTCTAACAATTAATTTTAGGGCTTATATCATGAAGAACTCACACGCGAAGAAAAGTGCGCTACGTACAGTCAACTCAGTAAATGTATTTTATTAGTCTAAACTATGAGTAAGCAGCTGGTGGCAGGTGTACTTATGAGAATACAACTCATCTACCTTGTTTTTTTATTCACATTAACTTCAATACAAGCACAGCCAAAAATAACTAAGCTGACAGGTGGGCATAATGCGTGGCCACCCTATATCGAAGAAAACGGCAAGGGTCTTATCAATGATATTGTGTCGGCAGCCTTTCGAGCACAAGGAATTGAATTTGAAATAAAAACCGCACCATTTAGTCGTATTATGATGATGGTTGAAAATCGGCAAATAGATTTAGTTGTAGCACTTTGGGAAACTGAAGAAAGACGTAAAAGTATCTTATTTAGCGCGCCTTACTTTTACAATGAAATGGTACTAATCAGTAAAAAGACCAACCCAATCGACTATCAGGGGCTTAAAAGCTTGCGCTATCGAAGTGTAGCGACTGTTCGAGGATACGGTTATCACGCGTTACTCGATGGTATTGATGAATTACGCATCATCGATGTGCTTAATTTACATACCTGCTTGGAGCTGGTGAATAAAGGAAGAGCTGAAGTTGCCATTGCAGATTATCTTGCGTTTGAATATGAACGCTCAAAAAAGCTTGAATACAATCAACTACAAGCATATCACCCTGCGCTTATTCGCTGGCCGCTTCATATTGGCGTGAGCATGTTACATCCCAATGCCGAACAGATCATCAGGCGCTTCAACCTTGGTCTTGCCCAAATCCAAGGAAGTGGCGAATATAATAAGATTTTGTCCACGTACATAGAAGATAATCGATTTAAAGTGGCTTTGAGCACCGTCCCTTAACTTCCTTTATATGGTGTCCACAATAATATATATAAAAATATTGTGTTAGTTTTTACCTTGTTACCATCATAAATACCGGGTTTGAGTTGTCATAGAAAGCGTTTTGAACAGTTAATAATCCAAGTTTTAAAAATAAGACGAATAAAGCGCCTCATATTGTGGTCAAATATCTTTGAATAAGATAAGCTCGCCGCCAGTTATGTGACTGGCTAGAAATAATAGTAAAGTTCAAACAAGGATGTATTTTACCCCGATTGTTCGCACGTTACGCGTCGCTGTTGCTTGTGTTCGTTTACCTTACATCCTGTTTCACCCTTTGCGCCATCAAAGCCAGTTTGTAGTACACACAACCAACAAGGAAACCGCATCATGACTCAACACTATTTTGGCAATTGGTATAATGATTATACCTCAGGGAATCTAACTGTATTGAAAAACGCATTGGAAGCGGGAGATACCAAAACAGTGGTTGCGCTTAGTGAAGAATTATTTGATAGTTATCTTGATGTAACCGCAGCGCTTGAGATAAAAGAAATTGAAAAATATGCTGAAATAATGGGAGATGTGCTCACTGATATCAAGCTTGATGTTTGCATGGGAGAATTGGTGGATCACCATCAGCCAGATTATATTGAAATGGCTTGTCGCAATAGTATTGCGCTTGGAATTGGCTTCCCATTTTATGACTATTACTCAACTGAAATGACCGCAAACCGAATGGAGTTTGATGTTGAGTTTTTCGAAAGTACAGTTGAGCCTGGTTTCAAGCAATTGCATCAAGCTGGGAGAATGTCTATCACTGTATTTTTCAAATTAGTGTGTGATATCGTGGGTTATCTAGATCCCATTCCATATACAGCTGATTATCTGTTCCGTTTACTACAACGTCCTGAGATTGACATTAGTACGTTTTCAGAAGAGGAATTCACCGAGTGCCTCGACGTATGCTTCGGCTTTTATCATCTTAACCCTGAAATTTTCCGCTTGTTTGTTAAGCAAGCCAAGGGTCGTAAGGCGACCGAATCAACCGAGGTATGGCAAGAATCTCGGGAGTATTATTTAATCACCTATCAGTTCACTTCATCTTTCGGTGAACGTTGTGCTTGGTATGAACACGAGGAATCATACATTGCTGCCTTCGCTGAGCTTAAACACAGCGGAATAGTTTCTGATGTAGAGGCAGAGGTTGTCGATTGTCTAAGAGCGGATCGGCTAGATAAGTTAGCAGAAGTGTTTATTAACGCATAAACAAATACTATCAGATAAAACTTATTGGTTTTATTTGGTCAACATGCTGCGAAATTAGAGAGCAGACACCCATCGTAATATAGATACAAATTTGAGAGGGTGTCTGTGTTAATTTGCTTTAACTCTCATTATTGATTTGAATTAACTTTGGGTTGGCTAGCCTTTTATATAGTATTTTTATATCGACATACTTGTGTAGCACTAACTTTATAATGTTCGACGATTGAATCGACTGAAACTTCAAATTGTAAAGATATGTCGATATAACAGTTCGGATCTGTTTTACTTGCTATGGTATCTAATGTTACGTAGTTAGAAGTGCCAGTAAGGCTTTTTATCATAGTAGAATTTTTGTCTTCTTTTGGTGTGTTAGAAGATAACCAATCTTTAAAATCATTATAATTATTGGATTTTTGACGTTGTCCTTCGATTTTAGCGTTCCACTCATCTACTACTTGTTTGCTAATTTTACTATCTACTTTTTGTTGTTCAGAGCACCCTAGCAGGTTAACCAATACCAAAAGGATAAATAAAAGCGAGTCACGCCGTATAGTGATATAACGCCCGTTAGAGCGATAGGTTAGCAGTTTAAATCCAAACATCATTTTCAGCAGTTAGCTCGCCAACTCTTTCACCTGTGTTGATAACACCCCTTGGCTCAACGAGTAACACCTTACATTCCGCTCTAGCGGATGGCTTGTGTTCAACACCTTTGGGGACAACAAACATTTCGCCCTCTGCAAGCGCAATTTCACTATCTCGAAACTCGATTACCATTTCACCCTCAATCACTAGAAAAACCTCATCAGTGTCATCATGCTTGTGCCAAGTAAAATCATCTTTAAATTTGGCTAATTTAAATTGATAGTCGTTCATTTCAGCAATAACTTTGGGAGTCCAGAATTCGCTGAACATTGAAAATTTTTCTTTTAAATTGATTTTTTCTTTCAAGTGAAAACCTCTCTAGATTGAACTAACTAATACTTTTCTCAATGACGGTAAAATAGCTGGGCAAATCAGCGTGGCTTTTGCTTAACGATGTACCCATTACACCTAAAGCTGGTTATATAAGCAATTATATTTTTATACATATGTTGGGTGTACTGTATTTTCCTGAGTTGGTGAATGACCATTTTAAGGGGGAAAAATTACAGTCTACCCACTACAGCATAGATGCAAATCGTGGTGGGTGTCTGTGCTAAGCTCCCCAACACAGATGCTAAGCTCCCCAACACAGACACCCACCATAAAAATTAATGAGCTATGCCAGTTAAAAACACTGAATCAAACAGAACGTGAAGCACAGATTTTTGTCGTTAACTTGTTAGACAGTGTGAGTGTTCAGTTTGCCCCACACGAGCAGATGGCTCAAGACGTCGATTAGTTGATGAAATAAGGGCTAATTATGGGTTGGCGGCTGGGTATATGTCACTCAGCGCCTGGCCGAGATGAAATGACAAAATGACTCCAGCCTGATAATTCCCTGACAATTGTTCATTACACTGGTAGGGATTAAGGTGTTATTTTACTTTTTTCTATCATTGCACTGCTTTCATTGATGGCTTACCAATACCCCAAGGTGTGATAACACGCAGCGTATTAAAGTTATCGCTTTGTCAGATTAATACTGGCTCAGGATCGAAAGTGACTTATTAATCGTAACTATCGAGGGTTTACTATGCATTATTCTTTAGGTTTTATCCTACGTATATTGGCAGGGGGGGCGGTTCAACCAACTCATATTCCCGTTTGAGAGCAAAACGGATGACCCTAATCAACATGTACCGAACGTAACCACGTTGAGAGACTTTGAAGCGGTGAGTTTGCAATGGATGGGGCACAGTGAAACGCTGAATGTATATATGTTATCTAACAAAGAAAACAGTCTGTTTAATTTTCTATTTAAGTCGTGGACTTTGATATAAAGGAGTAAGAACAGTGGTGCTTTACCAATATCTCAATACAACATTCTATACTATGCAAGAGCTACTGGATGTGGCCAATATTTCCGAACAAGAGCTGAAAGCGCTTCAGGATAGTCAATTAATGCCTCGGGCTTCCTATACGCTCAACGTGAATTTAGGGTGTGATTCCTTCTTTGGTCAATTTAAAGAAAACCATATACTGACTTTTTACGCAAAGGGTTATGCATCTTGGCTGAACGTTATTTTGGAAGAGCAGGATCAAACCAAGATTTATGCTTTATTCTCGGCACGTTACCGAAAAACGCTTACGCGACTTGGTCGCCTTGGATATGTCTCCAGTCATCCTAAATTAACGACCTCTCTGTCGAACCATATTGCGGATGAATGGCAGCACTTTTTGGATGGCACCTATGGCTTGTGTACTCAAACTGGCTTGCCAGAGGACATTGCTGCCAAGGAATTTGCCATCATAAAAATTAATGAGCTATGCCAGTTAAAAACACTAAACCAAGCAGAGCGTGAAACACTGATTTTTGCCGTTAACTTGTTAGACAGTGTGAGTGCTCAGTTTGCCCCACACGAGCGAGCGAATAGCTCAAGACGTCGATTAGTTGATGAAGTACGGGCTAAGTATAGGCTGGCTGCTGAGTCTATTTCGCTCAGCGCCTTGCTGATATGAAATCACAAAACAACTTCCCCCTGATAATTCCCTAACAATTGGTCATTAAACTGGGGACTGATCAAGGCATTATTTGCTTTTTCTGTAATTACAAGTGCTTTCAGTGATGACTTACGAATACCCTCGGGTGTGATAACACGCAGCGTATTTAAGTTATCGTTTTGTCAGACTAATACTGACTCAGGATCGAAGGTGACTTATTAACCATAACTATCGAGGATTTACTATGCATTATTCCTTAGGTTTAAGCCTATTTAGCCTGTGTATATTGACAGGCTGTGGCGGTTCAAAAAACTCAACACTCCCGCTTGAACGTGAAACGGATGACCACAATCAATATGTACTGAACGTAACTACGTCGGGAGACTTTGAAACGGTGAGTTTGCAATGGATGGGACACAATGAAACGTTGAGTGCTGAACAAGACTATCAGTTTACGCAGGCAGGAAAACAGTTTAAAGCGCCAGACATCAAGGTATCGTCTATTGCGACACAGTGTGATTCCGAAATAAAGGAAAGTGAAAAGCATACTTATGAGTTAACGGTAAACTGTGTTACCAGCCAGGTGAAGGTACACGCCGACATTGGCCCTGCATACGGGCTGGATATTCGCTATGGTGACACGGTACACCCGTTCAATTCAGAAACGATTGTGTTTGATTATCAGCCAGGTATAGTGCCAAAAGTTGCAGATTTACAGGGACCACAGACGTGTACACTGGCTGAGAAACTGTCGGGATTAGAGTATCAGCTGGCGTGTGAGAGTTTTACTGTTAGTTTGTTGGGCAGAAAACTGGCGATATCAAGAGATAATCAAGCGCCGAAAATTGTCTGGGAGAATGCCAATAAGCGCCTGATAAGACAGGGTTATGAATGGTTTGATGAGGGAGTGTGGTTTAGCTCCTGGGACGAGAATGTGCACATGGTTCACAAACTTGAGTTTGAAAATGGCCAGCCCATGGGGGTTGTTAATTTCAGTTTTGATGCATACACGGTAAAAGCGAACAAAGGCAAACTCTATGCGCTATCCTCTCCTGTCGGTAGTGACGCTAATCAGATAGCGCAGTTCGTTGATGGGCAGTGGGAAACGGTTGCCATATATGATGATATGAAGATCTCAGGTGGTTTTTCACAGAATAATGAAGACCTGTATTTTAACCTGAATAAGGACGCAGGGGGTCATGCATTGGGTCAAATTAAAGACAGTGGGTACATTTACCCTAAAGTAATTTCTGAGCAGATAGACGTACCCAGTTTACTGCCTGCGTTTAATTACGATGGGCGCAACTATTTTGCAGGTTATACCCAGCAGGGTAACTTGTTGGTGAATTATCTGGACACTGTGCTGCCTTATCGGGATGAGGCGGTATTTGAGTACGAAAATGTCGGCGATGTAACACTTTGGGAAGATAGCCAACAAAATCAGTACTTGTTTTATTTGCAGAACAATCAGGCAAAGCAGTTCAATGTCAAAATCAACGGCGTTGAGGGAACTGTGGCTCTTGATTTAGACGAGCTAAACAGTGAACCTGTTAACTGGCTGGGAGGCGACCTGACCACGTTATTGGCCGGCACGGCAAATGAGGGGGATGAATTTGGTCGCTTAAGTTATATCAAAAGTGGTGACGTGGCAATCAACCTCGCAGGGTTAAAAGCTAGGCTGGTAACCGATAAGGATATTTATGTGGTGCTACCAAACTGGCGAAATCAGGATCTCTACTTCCCGCAAAATCACAGTAAGGTCTCAACCCAAGTTGTGGCCCAAGGAGGCTATTTGTTGGGTTATGTTGGTGACACCAGCAGCACGAATGCAACAGGAGAGCTATGGCTTCTGTCGGCTCATGATGCACACAAAGTGTTTTCAGGTGTGTTGTGGCACAACTATCTTGACAATGAATACTATATCGATGCAGTGTCGGAACATCATGTTGTCGTGCAAGGAACCGGGAGTGAGATGATGGCAATATCAATCGACACCCAGTAAGCGTTATGTCTGGTGAGCCTGTTTAACAGACAGTCTAACTAGGGTCCTTCCAAAGCAGTAAATGTTAGCGTAAAGCAGGCTCCCTCGTTGGACTTACTGTTTACGCCTATATTACCATCCATTTGACGGGTGAGGCGGGCACAAATATCCAGTCCAAGACCCTGGCCTTTTGTGTCTTGCTGCCCAGGTTCACGATAATAACGATTAAAAATATCTTCTATTCTATTGGGATCAACCCCAGGCCCTTTGTCGATAACATGGATGCAAAGCTGGGTCCCTTGAGGTTCGACAATAAGCCGGATTTCACCGCCCTGAGCAGCGTATTTAATCGCATTTTCAATCAAGTTTAGCAGCACCTGATTTAAGCGCTGGGCATCTAGCATTACCTTTCTGTTGTCGGTGCAATTGCAAAACAGCGTCATTCCTTTTTGCTCAACCAATGGCCGATAAGTCTCACATAAGTCTCTGATAAGGTTTGCTGGCTGTAAGAGTTGTATATCTAAAGCGGTGAGAGAGACCTTACCACTGCTAAGCGCATGTAAGTCCTCAATCAGCTTATCTAATGAAACGGTCTGACCTATCAGAGTGTTAAATTGATCGGATTCGGCAGGTAATATACCGTCTTGGATCGCTTCTATTCTTGCTCTTAAACTGGTCAGGGGAGCCCTGAGTTCGTGGGCCAAATCGGCCGTAAGCTGATCGCGCTGTGCAGTGGTTTTTGCCAGCTCAGCCGCCATTTGATTAAAGCGCGTGATCAGTACAGCAAATTCGTCATTACTTATATGCTCAACCTGGGTACGGTAATTGCCTGACTCAATACGTCTAAAGGCACGGCTCAAAGACTTTATGGGTTTCAGGAAGTACCATGCGCTAAGCCATGACACGAGCACCGCCAACACACAGAGTATTGCGAGCCAAAAGGCAAAGTCTCTGTGCAGTAAAGCGCGCATATCGATATCCTGACTATGCTGTTTTAGAATGTCTTTTGAAAACCATAGTACTTCAGTATGCTGCTGACTGATTTGTACCACGACAGGTTCCATAAACGCCTGCATAACGATCGTCTTGTTTTCATCTGTGACAGTAAATTGATGACTAGGAGATGAAATAAGTACCTCTAATTTAAAGTCATGTTGATGAAATGTATGCTGTGCGACTTTATCATTGACTAGCACGATAAAATAATGATTTGGATACGTTTTTTCTAACAATGCAATCAACTCAGCTTGGGAGTCAAGGGGAGAGAGGGCATGTATAAATTGAAACATCTCAAGCTCCTGGGTGAATGCGCGTGAGAGCGTGATGAGTGCACTGCTATCAAACTTAATGATCGCCTTGTTAGCACTGAAACTGGAAAGTAGATAATAGCTGCCAAGTAGGGCAATGGTGCACATTGCTACCACTAGGGGTAACTTAGTTTGTAGTTTCATTTAATGGGGTCGCAATAAACTGGTAGCCTTGGCCGTAAATGGTCTGTATCCAGCAGGGGTTTTGTCGATTGTCATTGAGCTTTTTGCGCAGGTTCGCAATATGTGTATCGATTGCTCTGTCAGTAATGTCGGAAGCATTTGGCCATGCCTGAGTGATCAGCATATCCCGTGAGAAGACTTTTTTAGCGTTGCTGGCTAGTGTGTATAACAGCGCAAACTCAAGGCTTGTAAAACGGATGGCGGTATCGTTGAGTGTTACAGTATGGTATTCAGGGTCTATTTGTAACCCGTTAAAGTAAAGAACACGACCGTGTTTGGTGGGATGTAGTCTGTTTAATAGCGCTTTTACTCTGTACGTTAGCTCTCGCGGGCTAAATGGCTTACAGACATAGTCATCAGCTCCCAATCTGAACCCCTCTATGCGCTCAGCCTCTGTTTTTTTGGCCGACAATAAAATACTCGGGATATTGTGCTCAACGGCACTTTGCAACAGTTCAAGGCCACTGCCATCAGGCAACATAATATCCAGAATGGCTAAGTCAAAATCCTCTTTATACAACGCTTTTTTCGCAATTTCGTGGGTGGTTAAGTGAGTTACACAATAACCCGCGTGTTCAAGGTAAGCACTAACTATATCAGCAGTATCTTGCTCATCTTCGACATAAATAATACGTGTGTTTAACTTCATTGCACTAGAAATTTCCTGATCAGCGAGGCTTGCCACCGAGGGTGAAAAAACACCTGAGATTGTTCAACATCCATTCTAAAACAACCAAGGAGATTTACATACAAAATTTTGTTGTTTCAAGGGAGAAAGCAGTGGCAAAACGCAGTGAGCGGGTCACTTGTTTTGCACTACTTTTGCGGTCTTGCTGGGGAAGTTTCACGGACATCTGTCCCAAACCTTGAGCAAGTCAAGGGTTGTAGGGTGACCAAATCAACAGAAGAATAGCAAGAATCTCGCGAAACTAGGTAGCAGACACCCATCACAATATAGTTGCAAATTTGCGTGGGTGTCTGTGCTAATTCCTTCTTTTTATCACAGCGATTATTTATTGGTTTTGTGCATTATCTCATTGCCATTGCCATTGCCATTGCCATTGCCATTGCCATTGCCATTGCCATCATCTTCATCGTCTTCCTGTTCTGGGCGTTGATTTTCTACAAAAATAGTGGCGAGTAAAATAGTTACAACACAAGAAAGTAGAATACTTTTAGCGTAGGGGTAGCTTTTGTAAACCCAATTCCAGCTCCAGAAGGGTTTGGCCGTTGCTTCTGAGACGCCGAAGATATAGTCCATATTTCGAAACAAGTTTTCTACAAATGCGGCTAAGTCCACAACGATAAATAATATATAGATACCGTATAATAAAATATCAGCATAGGTAATGTATATCGCTCTCCAGTTATCGGGTTGGAAACGGCGCATAAATAATAAAGAATACATCACCCGTTTTCTTAGTATTAAAAGAACAGAGACATCAACAAAAAAGTGCATTAAATAGACCATAAAGTTCTTTTTGTACGCAGGGTCTTCTTGCATATAGATTTCTATTAATTCAAATAGACTAAACTCTATCAAGGTAAAGATAGATATAACGATGACAATGTGTACAATATTTACTTGATTTCTATAATAGACTACAAGAGCTGTCATTATAACGAGAGTTGCCACACCATAAAAAAAATCTGTATTTAGATGTATATACGACAACAACCCTGCAAACAGCAACGCTGTGACATAAAAGAGCCAAGACGTTTTCATGATTTGTTCCTTGCTGACCTTTACTGATTTAGTATTTTTTAATTTTTTCTTAGTATTAAGCAGATATGTTTATGCAGCCAGAGTGAGTAGTCTCCGAGTATAGTAAGTTCACCCTCTTTGATCTTCGTGTTGGTGTCCACCAGATCCTCCACTTATCTGTCGTAGATATTGATTGTTTTGTATCAACTTGGTTTCGTGACAAAAGCGATCTCCACGTGGTTCATCATGCTGATGTCCACCAGAGCCTCCATTTATCTGTCGTAGATATTGATTGTTTTGTAACAACTTGGTTTCGTGACAAAAGCGATCTCCACGTGGTTCATCATGCTGATGTCCGCCAGAACCTCCAGTAACCTGCTGTATACTTCGACAATCATGTATTAATTTGCTTTTACTTTGAATACAGTTGCTCTGTAGGTATTGGTACTGTCTTATAACTGAACTATCTGCTGTTTGGTCTATTGGTGTACTTATTATTGCTATATTTTTGGTATAGGTTTTGGTTATTTTTAAGCAATATTTTTTGCATTTAGAACGAATAAACAAGTTAATGTGGAGATTACGGTTTATTTTATCTGTAAAGTCCCTTATCACTTTAAAGCAAAAGGTTAGTATGCTTACTCTTACATTTTTGAATAGCTGCATGTTGATTTCCCTTCAGGATTATTTTCGGTGTTTTGGTTAGCACTACTTTATCGCGAAACACCAAAAATGAGAATCACTTGTTGCTTATGCTGTAAACAAGTGAAACTAAAGAGGTACTATTAACGAGTAGGTGTTAACACATCAAGGCTACTGACCTTTGGGGCTTTTACGTTTTTTTGCAGGAGAAGGACTTTCTCGCCATAGTTTTACGTCCTTCATTTTGGAGCGTAAATCCATAAAATAGTCTGTAATTGGGTTGACATCCATACCACAATAAGTACTCCACTCTAAAAAGTACTCGAATGAAAACTTTCGAATTCCTTTTTCATACTCTTCATAGGTTTGCCGCCGGATCCCTACTAAGTCAGCCATCTGCTGGGTGGTTTTATCAGCCGACATTCGCAGTCTTCGAAGATCATCACCTGTACACTTAAATCGGGTTCTGCCCACTCACTTAATCCTTTTTAATCGGGCTCGCGGATATGCGAAAGGTAAATTTTACGCCGTTACTGTTTCTATTTTGTAAAATCTGGATTGTAACTGCATGTACTAAATTTGCAAGTTTGTTTTACTTTAATGTTGCTAAAATGGTTCGGATTAATTTTAAGCTTCTGATTTTTATTTATTTGTATTTTTTTATTTTGTGAAATGTTCTGTTCGGCAGAATTTTCAGGCGAAGTTTTTGATAAGCTTAATTTCATAAACATAAGGGTTAGTTATTAAGGACATTATATGGATTATCTACGCCAGTATAACGATCTGCATATTTACTATGCGGCATTAAAAAAAGCGAGCATGAAGGAACCAGAAGTGCCTGAGTCAACGGTTAAGTGGCTATCACTTGTGGAAACGACGCTATTTGAGCTACAAGAGCTTGCGCACATGGAAAAAGCCTATATGCAGAAATCCAAAACGATGAGTAACTTAGTTGAGCTTGTTTATGCCAGCGCACCTACAAGGGATTGACGGTAATATATTTTCGGTGAAGGGGAGGGCCGGTTTTACTGGCATCCCCCTTTTTTAGATACTGTTTAATTCACCTTAGCACCCCTCCAAACACAGGCACCCACCACAATGTCGATGCAAATTGGCGTGGGTGTCAGAGTTAGAGTATGTTGCTGCTCTGTTACGCTTCAAATCCAGCGGCGAACTTTTCTACAGTATACTTCATATTCTGCACCAAACTTGGCGTGCATCATTCGCTCTTCGTACGGTATATACCATCTATCAGTTATTAAGAAGAAAGCAGCTGTCAGTAAAAAAGATGAAAGAGAGCCACCTAAAAGTATAGCAAAACCAAATATGGCGACAGTGAATCCAAGGTACATCGGGTTTCGAGTATATTTATAAATCCCACTTGCTACCAAGACCGTCGGTTCATCAAACGCCATAATGTTAGTCTCGAGTTTTTTGAATAACTTTTTACCTGTCATTGAAATGATAAAGCCAATACCAATAATAGATATGCCAATTAGGTTATATGGAAAACCGAATGAATGTGGGAAGCCTGCTGCCCAGCAAATAAGGCCCATAGCAATAATAAAAATTAAGAACAAAAATGGTGGTAACAGCATTTTCATCTAAGCACTCCTTTGATAAAGCTTGAGCATACAAGAATCATTTTATCAGTACCTTGACCTATGTTAAGCCTATCTCGCGACGAATACACGAGAGCGTAACATTCGTAATACCTAAATACATCGTAATACGGCGAAGGGCATACACTGACAGTCATCACTGAATGTATTTAGAAACGCCAAGTAACGCCCCTTCGCAGATAGTAAAATAAAGCCAGCCTCTCTCTTTTCTTTCTTCCACACTCAGTGTTTTAACATTTTGCGCACTAAGTCTCCCCAACTATTATTTAGCTTATACTTGCAAAAGCCCCGCCTTTTCTGACCAAGGATTTATTGCGTTCGTTGCCACTTTGATCAATATAAAAATACCGACTTACACCACAAAGAACAAAGCGGACATCGAGAGGAAAATCGCCATTTGAAAAGATGTACTCTTTTGAACAGCAGTGCCTACAACTAAAAAACACGAGCGCGGTGCTCATATCTGAAGAGCTTATAGTAGAATGTGTTATGTCGGCGTTTTATTCAGTGGTTGCAATAGTGTTACCTCTACTAAACAAACAAATTAAAAAGCACTACGCTTTATTCAGGTATGGGCAACCGTAGTACTTAAACGCTTTCATATCACGCTATATTGTTAAAACGCTAACTGTTGCGGATCACTTAATTAAGCGAATTGCTATAAAAGCGCTCTAACTTATCTAAAAAATCATGCAGCTTTTGATTCATTTCTTGATAGTCATGATTAAGTAATACCTCTGGTTCGTCGACAAATCGATAGTGAGACGCTTTAGTTAAGTCCTCATTTGCCATAAGTAATGCGACGACTTCTTTCGTTAACTCCATATGGCACTGGAAGCCATATACCAACTCTTGATAGGCGACAATTTGCCTTGGGCACCCCTCGCTATATGCAATTACTTGTGCTCCATTGGTAAGCCCTGGCATATCATTATGCCAATGACCCACATCCAATACTTGTCCAAAATGACTAAATAGCGTGTGTTGCATCCCGGCTTCTGTCAAGGTTATCGGGTATTTTCCGATTTCACGTTCAGGGCTAGGTTCAAATGTTGCTCCTAGTGCTTCACCAATAAGCTGGGCTCCTAAGCATATACCAAGCACAACTTTTCCTGCTGTAATGGAGCTTAAAATAATAGCTTGCTCACTTTTTGCATCGAAATGTGGGCATTGTTCAATCGTTGTTGACGGATCTTGAGGGCCGCCCATTACTATTAAAAAATCTATGTCTTCGATACTTTTTGGAAGTGATTCGGCTTGATAAACTCGTGAGTAGGTGATGGTGTGGCCGCGTTTTTCAGCCCATACTTCGTAGACACCGGGCGCTTCAAAATGTTCATGGATGATAAAGTGAATATTCATCTTTCAACCTTTCGATTAATGTAAGCCATAGATGTTATATCAAATTATCATGGCGTCATTTATAATAACTGACGTTTAATGTTGATAAGTCGCCAAAATGCAAGCAAATGACCTAATCAAAAACGCTCCGCATACACAATTCATAACAAAGACGATTAATATGGCGGCTGGTTATATTGATGACTTACACTGTCATTCGTGGCACCAAATCGTGTTTCCATTGCGAGGGCTACTACAGTCAAATATTGGGGATAAACGTAGCATAGTGCCTCACAATGGCATGCTTTACATACCTGCACATACAATTCATAAATCCATCGCAGTGACCAATACAACGTTTTTAGCGATTTACCTCAACCCTGAAAAGTATGTTCAATATGCGCAGCAACCTAAATCTTGTCAGGTCACACCCTTTATCAAAGCATTGATATTAATGCTGTTTGAAACCAATACGCACAAGCAACCACAAGCGAATATCACGCATTTATTGACGGTATTGCGAGATCAAATTGATGTGGCAACAAGTTATGAAATCCCTTTGCTCATTCCTGCTGATAAGCGGCTTTTATCCATTTTCTCCCAACTAAAAGCGCAGCCATATCTTTCATTTACGTTAAAGGAATGGGCAACTAAAGTGGGTGCTTCAGAGCGTACTTTGTCTCGATTATGCGCTAGAGAGTTTTCTCAATCATTTGCACGATGGCGGCAAAACATAAGGTTAGTGTTATCTTTGCAATTGTTGGACTCGCAAAAAACCATACAGGAAGTTGCCGTTGAGCTGGGCTATGCCTCTGACTCTGCTTTTGTCCAAGCTTTTAAGAAGCTATTCAACCAAACACCAAAAAAGTACCGTACTGATAACTTACAGTAAAACGCAGGCTGGCTTACTACATTGAGTAAAACTCCATCACCTTATGGTGTAAAGTGGCCATGCTTCATCAACTTTGCTTAGGGTTAAAGTATCTTGTCGCGTATTCTTTTAAGTTTTCTTCTTATTATGTAGTCTAACTGGGTTTTGATTAGTGGAGACATTTGCCGATGTTGCGAATTTTTTTATGTGCTAGCTTAGGGTTAGCACCAATAGTGGGGGTATCAGCCCAAGAGGTAATGACCCCAGAGAAGCTATGGCAAGTAAAGCGCGTAAGTGCACTTGGGTTATCTAAAGATAAAACACATGTGATTTACCGAGTTACTACACCAAGCGTTGAGAATAATGATTTTGATAGTAAAGTGTATCAAGTACCATTAAAAGGCGGCACTGCGCAGCTACTCACCGCTTATCAGGGAGTGCTATCAGATAACAATGTGTCACCTGATGGTAGCAAAAAGTTATTCCATGATAGCGTTAAAGTAGAGTCTGTTTTAGCCACAGATAGATACCAAGCATTAACTCAAGCCAATGCTTATGTATTTGACGATTTAAACTACCGTCATTGGGATACATGGAAAGATGGCAGCGTTAAACATGTTTTTTATCAAGACCTTATCACGGAAGAAAAAGTCGACATTATGAAAGGGATGCCTTTTGATAGTCCAACGTCACCATTTGGTGGCTCCAGTGACTACATTTGGGGCCCTAAAGGTGAGAATATCTACTATGTCAGTAAAAAACTGACCGGCACAGAGTATGTAACAAGCACCAACACTGATATTTATCGCTACAACTTAGCCAGTAAGAAAACCACAAACCTGACAGAGCAAAACTTAGGTTATGATAAAAGTCCTGAATTTTCGCCAACAGGCCAGCTTGCTTTTTTGCGTATGGATGAGCCTGGTAACGAAGCTGATAAAAACGACATAATTGTTAATCTGGGTGAAAGAGAAATAAACCTGACGGCACACTGGGATGGCACGGTGAGTAGCTTTGAATGGAGCCACGATGGTAAGCAC
Source organism: Pseudoalteromonas sp. McH1-7 (assembly GCF_013366255.1). Taxonomy (NCBI): domain Bacteria; kingdom Pseudomonadati; phylum Pseudomonadota; class Gammaproteobacteria; order Alteromonadales; family Pseudoalteromonadaceae; genus Pseudoalteromonas; species Pseudoalteromonas sp. McH1-7. The sequence goes on from NZ_JABWPQ010000012.1 coordinate 79,234, forward strand.
ATTTATTTTATCGCGCCAATAGACGGTACAATTCAGCTGTTTCAGGTTGCAGTAAATCGTAAAACAAAAGATAAGCCAAAAATTAAGCAGTTAACCAAGGGTATGTTTGATGTCAATGGCATCGTTGCAGCCTTGGATGGTCAGCTGGTGGTTACGCGAAATAGCATGAACCAAGCGAAAGAGATTTTCCGTTTTGATCTTAATAGCAAAAAGCTTGTCGCGCTAACCAACGTAAACGAAGCACTGTATGCAGGTCTTGATTTACCGAATGTTGAAAAACGAATGGTGAAGACAAAAGACGGTGAAGATATGCTAACGTGGGTGATCTATCCACCTAATTTTGATAAGCGCAAGCAATATCCAACCCTGTTATATCTACAAGGTGGTCCGCAGTCACCGTTGTCTCAGTTTTATTCATACCGCTGGAATTTCCAAGTGATGGCATCACAGGGCTACATTGTGGTGGCACCAAATCGTCGTGGTATGCCAGGTCATGGTGTGAAGTGGAATAAAGACATAAGCCAAGACTGGGGTGGCAAGGTAATGCAAGACTACCTTGATGCGATAGATAATGTGGCTAAAGAATCTTACGTTGACAACAAACGAATTGCAGCTATTGGTGCAAGTTTTGGTGGTTACTCTGCATTTTACTTAGCTGGTAAACATGAAGGGCGATTTAAAACCTTTATCTCTCACTGTGGTATTTTTGACTTACGCAGTATGTATGGCACAACGGAAGAAATGTTCTTCGTGAACAATGAACTTGGTGGTGCGTATTGGGAGAAAAATAACGCGGCAATCAACAAGGCTTACGCGCAATTTAATCCAATCAGCTATGTCGACAAATGGGATGCTCCCATGTTTGTGATCCATGGTGGTAAAGACTACCGAGTTCCTCTAAGCCAAGGCATGCAAGCTTTTCAGGCAGCTAAATTACGTGGACTAAAAAGCCGTTTCTTATATTTCCCTGAAGAAAACCACTGGGTACTGACACCGCAAAACGGCATAGTATGGCAGCGCGAATTCTTCAAGTGGTTAGATGAGACACTATAGTCAATATAACAATCATCATTGATTGAATAATAAAACTGTACGCGGAATAGCAACGTCTTTGAGTCGTTGTTATTCCGATACAAAAACAGGCGGTTAATGTTGTATCTGCGACTTTTAATCGTAATCTTCGTAATTAAGAAACTTACTCTCCAATAAAAAAATGCTGTCAAAAACCTTGCTACGGCAGTGTGCTATCAACAAGATAGCTATCCCATATAGACAAAGTAAAAGTGTCGCTAACAAGCAACCTTTATCGCAATGCTTGAGTTGGACCAATCTATTTGAGTCCAATGAGTTTAACTTTCAGGTGTTATCAACCTATGTAAATGAAGTAGGTAATGAAGCGCGCTACAGTGTAATCACTGAAAACAAATAGGGTGATTAGCATATGATTAAACAGATATTTTTGATTTTTATTTTGACGATTGGCAGTTTTACTTCGGCGGCAAACGCATCTAATGAGCACACAGTATTAATCGTACTAACCAGCCATGATCAACTTGGCACTACGGGGCGAAAAACAGGGTTTTGGCTCCCTGAATTAACACACCCATATTACCGTTTAAAAAAGGCTAATATCAACGTGGATATTGCCAGCATTAAAGGTGGCCTTGCACCAATAGATGCAAAAGCATTGGCTGAGCCGGACGATTACCATCAGGTTTTTTTAAATGACGCGGAGTTAATGACTAAGGTGATCAATACGATCCCACTAAACCAAATAGATGCAAATGAATATGATGCGGTAATTTTTAGTGGCGGATCTGGGCCTATGTGGGATTTCCCTGACAATCGTGATGTTGCGCGTGTCGCTTCCGATATTTTAAATAAAAATGGAGTACTTGCTGCTGTTTGTCATGGTGTAGCAGCGATCACGAATGTTAAACTTGCGAACGGAGATTATTTAGTTAAAGGTAAGCGGGTTACAGGGTTTAGCAATCAAGAGGAAAGTGATTTAGGGACAACGGATATCGTCCCATTTCTATTGCAAAACCGGCTTATCGAACGTGGCGGTATTTACTCCTCATCAGCTGCATGGCAAACCAATGTAATAGAAGATGGTCAGTTAATTACGGGACAAAACCCAGCATCAGCAACACTGCTCGCAGAGAGAGTTATCGCGAAGCTAAAAGCAAATAATTGACGCAGCCTGCGGGATTTACTAAAGGCTCACAACTTTGTGTTCAACAGAAAGTAGCCTGTGTGGCGACAAGTCTTGTTAAGCTAGTTGAGTTTCAAGTGAGTTGGCAGCTATAGCGTATATAAATCGTAGGCATACTCGAGTAATCTGAGCTTCGGATGAGGGATGTCTTTTTTAACACGTTTGGTTTGGCGCTACTTCCATTTTCAAAAACAACGAGCTAACTTACTCATAGTCCCAGTCTCAGGTTAAACAGTTCACAGGAATAGGAAAATAAAAAATGTATAAAAGGATAATGAGCGCGCTTTGGATGTTGTTGGCTGTGCAGAGCCAAGCTGCAGAAGAGGCGTTGACAATAGACAGTGTAGTACCAAGTCATATGGAGCTGGCCTTTCCAAACGATGCTAAGGTGTATCCAGACAGCAGTGATTTTACAGTGCTTAACGCTGTGCTGATGAGTAATGATAGCGGTGAACGATTTGCAACAGTTACCCTTAAAAACCAATCAAGTGGACGGCGCACATTAACGCACAAACACCTGTTAGCATTGACGGCAAATGGTCAACGGATCATGCCTATGGAGCTTTCAGAGCACTTTAATGGTGGGGAAACCCTCTCGTTAACGTTATCGTTTGGTGAGAGTAAATTCCCATTGCTCCAAGTTTACACAAGAAATTAGTTTCGACCCTACCTGAGGCTAATTTAATTCGCGGGTTATAGATGTAAGCTAGCCATTTCATAGGCCAATTATTGCGTAATTGAGAGTGGCGTCTGCGCAGCGATATTCATTCCTACAAGATAAGAATGCTTACGCACTTGAGACACAAGCACGTAAGGTTAAACTTATAGATTAAAAATGGCAATAAAGCGCTTGATTGATCAACCTTACGTGCGCAAATTAAATTTTTGCACCAGTTGCGCCAGTGTTGCTGCTTGAGTACTCAGAGCCTCACCAGAGCGTGCGGCAACTTGAGTGTCTTGCAGTGAGTTTCGGCTTGATTCTTCAATATGCGAAACATCACGCGCCATTTCACTTGCCACAACTGACTGCTCTTCTGTTGCTGTTGCAATAGATTGGATCATGGAAGCAATTTCTGAGGCACTTTTCACGATTTCTCCAAGTTGAGAGCCAGCGGCTTCGGCCATCACGACACTTTGCTCTACTTGGCTGACGCTACTTTGCATTGAGTTGACCGCGTGATCAGTTTGTTGCTGTATTGACTGTACTGTCGAAACGACTTCCTCAGTGGCTTGTGAAGTGCGTTCCGCTAAGGTTCTAACTTCATCTGCTACGACAGCAAAGCCTCGTCCTTGCTCTCCAGCTCTCGCTGCTTCTATGGCTGCATTAAGCGCGAGCAAGTTAGTTTGCTCGGCAATACTACCTATGACACCTATCACATTACCAATTTGGCTGCTCAGCTCTCCAAGGCTAGTAACATTGCCTGCGGTGTTTTGTACGTCCTTTGACGCTGCTCTTATCTTGTCTATTGTTTCGCCGACAGATTTACCGCCTTGGCTAGCAAGAGAGCGAGCTTGCTCTGCATGCCCAGCTGCAATTTGACTTTGTGCTGCCACTTCCGACACTGTGGCACTCATTTCTTCAATTGCGGTAGCCACTTGGGTTGATTGATCTGAAGATGTTTGGCTTCGCACAGCTATCTGATTATTTGTTTCAGCAATACAATGGCTAGAGGTACGCACCTCACCGACAACTTTGCTAATTTCTTTTAGAAGGTGGTTAAGGGAGGCTGCCATTTTATTTGTTGATGTTGCCAAGCTGTCTATTTCATCCTGGTTTTGATGAATAATATCAGGTTGAGAAATATCTCCATTACTGACACGCTCAGCAATTTCTAGTACCTGATTTAATCTAGTGATAATAGATTTATTTAATGAGTGAGCAATTACTATGCCTAATATCGCGGCAATTATACAAATAGTAATAATAATCAAAAGCGTTGAGTTTAATCCATTAACCAACTGGTCGAGAGATTGAGTCGCATCGTCTCGTTCCTCAGTTGCAGAGACAGTTAATATTTTTTTCAAAGGTTGGAGATAGTTTTTGTCTGCGAGCTGAATAGCACGGGTGCTGCTTTGTGCATTACCGTTGCTGGCGAAAATCGTGGCATCTATCTGTTTATTGTATTGAGACATCAAGCGCATAATCTCAGCCATTTTTTGTCGGTCAGATGCTTTGGCCGATTCATAGAAATACAAGGTTTCATGTGTTTCTTTAAAGTCTTCTAATAACTTATTAAACTGCTGCTTTTTACTCAGATCACCATTCGCATATTCCAGTGCAGATGCCTCAAGTCTATGACCTATATCCAATAATTTGTTGTAATAGATCATACCGGGTAGATCATCATTTTTGATCTCAAGTGCGAGCGTTGTTTCAGTCGACACTTTAAACCATACGAAAATACTTGATAGTGTCATGAGTAAAATCAGAGTACCAAATGCGAAATAGAGTTTTTTACTTAGCTTCATTGTTACAACCAGAGAGTAGAGAGTCTTTATTGAGATAAATTATTTTTATGTGCACTGTAATTAGTTTTTAGTAAAGCTGCGGTTTCATGGCATTTAATCGTAACGAATTGTTATGATTAAATGCCATCGAGGAAAATGAGATAGGCCAGTTAGACATACCGGAGTATTTCATTTTTAGATATATAGCACGCAGCGTAAAGAGGCATTTTGCACTGATTTACTTATACACTGGATTGAGGGTTATTGCATTATTTATTGCGCTTAGTTGAATTTTATTTGACGTGAATCAGCCATTTAAAAGGCGAATTTATGGATGTGAAAACCCGTTGAGACGAATAAGAATAATTGTTGATAAGGAGAGGTGCGGTGGCTTTAACCGCACTTAATTTGCTAACGTTTTAGCTTAAATCTTTGAACTAACTCCGATAGCGCTTTAGCTTGTTGGTTTAGTTCTTTGGCCGAATGCGCAGCGACTTGAGTATCATTCAATGAACTTTGGCTAGATTGCTCTATGTGAGCAATATCTTTTGCCATTTCACTGGCCACAACAGATTGTTGCTCAGTTGCTGTTGCAATAGATTGAATCATCGTTGCGATTTCCGATGCGCCTTTTACTATGTCTTCTAATAGCGAACCGGCTTTTTCAGCCATAGTAACGCTTTGCTCAACCTGTGCAACGCTGCTTTCCATTGAGGCTACGGCATGCTCCGTCTGTGTTTGGATAGATTGAACAGTTGACACTACTTCATCGGTGGCTTTGGATGTTCTTTCTGCTAATGTCCTTACTTCGTCTGCGACCACGGCAAAACCCCGTCCTTGCTCACCTGCACGAGCAGCTTCTATGGCTGCATTCAACGCCAGTAGATTCGTCTGCTCTGCGATACTACCGATCACACTTATTACATTACCAATTTGATTACTAAGCTCTCCTAGGTTGGTTACATTATCAGCGGTGTTTTGTACATTACTTGATGCTTCTTTTATTTTAGTTATGGTTTGACCAACCGAGTCGCCACCTGCACTGGCTGAAACTCTGGCTTGATCTGCATGCCCCGCAGCGACTTGGCTTTGCGAGGCTACTTCAGAAACCGTTGCGCTCATTTGCTCAATTGCAGTTGCGACCTGTGTAGATTGCTCTGACGCGCTTTGGCTTCTATTTGCTATCTGGCTATTAGTATCCGAGATTTCATTACTGGAGACTTGCACATCGTGAACCACTTTAGTGATAGCCACAAGTAGAGTATTCAGCGATGCTGACATTTTGTTTGTGGCATCCGCAAGACCGTCAATTTCATCAACACCGTCGTGACTAATATCTGGTTGGGATATATCTCCTTCGCTGATCCGTTCAGCCACTTCCAGTACCTTGTTCAATCTAGAAACAATTGATTTGCTGATGAAAAATGCAATGGTTGCACCGAATATTGCGGCAATCAATGTGATCAGAATGATGATAAGTAGCGTGGTATTTAATCCATCTACTAGCAAGTCGAGTGCGCTTTCTGCATCGTGGCGCTCTTCCTCAGATGAAACACTGAGAATTTTTGCAAGCTCGACCAATAAGCTGTTGTCGAGCTGCTGAAGGCTAGCTACTGCACGAGCTTTTGCACCGCCGTCATACTCGCTAAATATGTACTCCGCTTCTTTTTGAATTTCATCATACATTGACTCAATGGTTGCAATGTCTTTTACTTCGTTTGCTTTTTGTTCAAGTGGTTTGAGTTTTGCGAGATAATGCTTGAAACTATCAGAATCTTCCTTAAATTCTGCTTTTGCTCCCGCTTCACCCATGGTGTAGGCAATAATTGCCGCGAGCATATCGCCTGATTCATCGACTAACTCAAGGTAGTAGCGCACGCCAGGTAAATCATCGCTGAGGGATTCCTGTAAATTGGTAGACTGCAGCGCATCATTGAATTCTTGCTCTTTGGCTTTGTCTAAAATGGACTCTAAATCTTCACCTATGGTTTGTTTGAGCTTATAGACGCGGCTTTTGATCCGTTCGTGAGATGTGGGATCATAGGAATCGAATACCTGGCGGTTAACTTTTTCGTGAAATTGAGTCATGGTATTTAAGATTATTGCCATTTTTTCCCGATCAGATTGCTTGGCTGACTCGTACTTGTACAGCTCCTGCTGAGTTTGCTTAAATTGAGCAAATAACTGGTTGAAATCGCTTTTTTTACTAATGTCGCCGTTGATGTATTCAAGCGCTGATGTTTTGAGCTTATGCTCTATATCGATGAGTTTGTTATATAACAATATACCGGGTAAGTCGTCATTTTTAACTTCTAATGCTCGAGCTGTTTCGGTTGAAACTTTAACCCAAACAAATGCGCTCGAACAAGTCATTAGCAGTATTAATGCGCCGAACGCTACAAAGAGCTTTTTACTTAAATTCATAACACACCTATTTGGTAGATAGCGTGCTTTTCCTTGCCCGTAGAGTTATCGTTCAATGAGCCTAAGTCAAAAATGAGCATAGATATGTCACCTTTGTACGATCAGCTGCCGATCCAGCGAAACGATATTGTGGTTGGTTAAAAATCGAGGTTTGCATAACTAACCGATTTCAATCCCAGATTAAATAATAGTTTAAAAAGTCAAATAGGCTAAAATTAAAAGTAGCTCCGCTGTGTTGTGAAACAGTGAGAACCCTACCTCACCTAAAGGCTACAGAGGCTTTTACTGCTACGGTACTCGCATTACCAGCCCCACATTCATTGCGCTTGGTAACCAAACGGCTAGCTGTGAATGGAGCGTTTGTACAGCCACATTGGTGTGATGAGCACAGGAGCTTATTGCATCTCGTAAGCGCAGAGGCTTAGTTTGTAGATGGAGTAAAAAGTCTGCTTGCCAATCGCTTATCGTGCAAGCCTTGATACGGTATTGCTGTCGAGACACTGTAATATGCGTCTGCATTGGCTCTGGTATCGTGTATGGTGTAGATTGCTCAAGTTGCGCAATAAGTGGTAGCAGGGGGTAGTCGGTATGAATAAGCTGTGCTGATTCTGGCACTGCGATAGTAAAGTCCTCCGCTATCCCACACAGTAGCTCTATTTCATTTATTGCTGGGGTGGGCAGGGCGGTTTCTGGTCCGGGTTTTAGTAGAGCTTGTGCTTTTGCTCGCTCAAACTTGGCAAGCTCTGCGGGTATACTCAGCATCGCTTGCTGATGAGCGGAAAAATCTCCAATGGGTTTTGTTTGCCTCAGAAAGTCAGCGAAGCGCCCGCCAAGCTGGTGCAGTGTCCAAGACTCTGAGGGGAGGCTGACGATGAAAGCTTTGGCGAATGTTTCAAACACTTCCTCTCCCATAAATTGGTTAAGCAGCGCAAACTCGCCCTTTAGGCATTCGACCAACCGCATCACATAGCCTGCTGCATAGATGTCGACTCTTCTCATCGCCCCCAATTTTTTCGTACTTTTTATACAGTCATGTAGCATTACACCATGAGGGTTGGCTGCGATATTTAGCTTTTGTTCTAGGTCGCCTCGCACCATTAAAACTGTGCTAAGCCACTGCTGAGTTTGCGTTAAATCTGGCGTTTTCATTTGATTAATTCTGCTCTGTCATTAACGATTGGAGTTGAAATGGCGTTAAGGGTGGTGCCAGTCTCTTGTTCTGGAATGTGTCCAGCAAGCACTGATTTTGCTTTGTTTAACTCATCCACAAGTTCACCAAAGCTTGGGATATTGGCATCCCATTCAAGCAAAGTAGACACACCACCGGTTAAATGTTGCGCCAGTTGATAGAGTTGCCAAACTCTTGCGGGTACTGGATGATCATGAGTGTCTATTAAATAATCACCGCAGTCACTAGGACCTGCTAGATGGAGTTGGACAATGTGTTGATGAGGGAGCTGACGAATAAAAGCTTCAGCGTCAAACCCGTGATTGAAACTACTCACAAAAACGTTATTTACATCCAGCAGCATACCGCAGCCAGTTGCTTTGACTAACTCACTAAAAAACTCGCTTTCAGTGAGGGTCGAGTGTTGAAATTCAAGATATGTTGATGGATTCTCAAGTATTAAAGGGCGCTCTAAAAAACTCTGTACTTGGTCAACACGCTTGATAACGTGTTGCAGGCTTTCGTCAGTGAGTGGCATTGGCAGTAAATCGTGGCTATTTAGGCCTGCAATACCTGTCCAGCATAAATGATCAGAAATAAGCTGCGGCTTGACATACTCACCCAACGCTTTAAGTTTACCCAAGTATTCAAGATTGAGTGGATCGCTACTACCTATGTTCATTGATACACCATGCATCACGAGTGGATATTGCTCCTTGAGTTGAGCAAGCACATGCCGACCATAGCCGTGATTATCAATATAGTTTTCACTGATGATTTCAAACCAGTCTACACCAAGTGATACTTCGCGCGCTAAGTGAGACATAATAACGGGGTAGTGTTGGCTGCGAAGGCCAACACCAAATCCTAAGTTGGTTAATTGTTGTGTAGCGGACGCAGCAAACTGCTGTGTCCGGATTGGATTTTTCATACTCGCTCCCAATCAAGTTGATGGAGGCAGTGCAAGGCGAATATCTGAAGGCTCTGGTTTATCCATGGGCGTATTATCCTCTTTCAACAATCCATTGGCATTACAGTAAGCCTGCCATGCAATATCGTATACAGCGTCCCCTTTTTTGTAGGGCATAAAATCTTCGTTTTGACCTTTTGTATTTTTGTATTTAATCGGCGAGAAGGTGTTATCTTTTAAGTCAAACTTAAATAGCTGCATCTCGTATTCATTGTCTTCACCAGAAAGCTCTGGGAATAGTTGAGAAGCAGAGATAGGTACTGCGCAGCCGCCCAAGTTGTTACACTTGTTATCAGCAGGCGCACTTTTTGGCCCAGTCGATACACTCCCCCCACAGCTGCCGCCTGCGGTTGTACTATGCACAAAACCACAGCCACCTTGAGCTTTACAATCGTTACTGCCCTTACAGCTATGATAAACCTCAGGAGGTGGTAAGTTGTCTGCACCAATGTCGGTGTAACTCATCCCTTGGCAGGCATGGTAGAGGGTATTTGGATCTTGTGCTTTAATCCCTGTAACTAAATCAGGTGCAATTCCAGTTGTTGCCCAACAGATAGAAATTCTATCGCCAGAGCCACCCATCGCAGGACCTGGAAATTCATTGGTTTTACCTGACCAATAGCGGTCAAGTGCTGTGGTTAACCCTTTAATCGTACCCACTGCAGATTGACTAAATAATTGGTGCGTATTACCAATATTGGATGTCAGTTTTAAGTTATTTAGTGCTTTAACAACGCTGGTTACACAAGGTAGATTTGGGTTGGCTTTAGCCGCTTTATCACCACCTTTGGGATCCAACAATGCCTCGTTCCAGCTATTCCCCTCAGCAAACCAAGTCGGCCAAGTGATGTAGCGCTCGTTTGACTTGTTTGCAGGCTTTTCAAATTCGACGATGAGCTTCATCGTATCTGTAAAAATCTGAAAGTGGTCTTTGTACTTGTTGGTGATCCGTGCACATGCTGACCCTGAAATTGGGCCCTCTTCGGGGCTTGCAGGATAATCCGCTTTCAATGCTTCCGCGCTAGGTTGAAACTTCTCTTCTACGGTACTGAGATGGGTATCATCAGCTTTAGCCGCTTTTGCTGCCAGTAAAGTTTGTGCCCACTTTTCATCAGCCCAGCGTTTGCATATCATGTCAGCTACACCATCGCCTTCTCCTTGATCGGTAATGGCATTCACGTTATTCATTAGTGCTTCTTTTAATGCAGTGTGATCTTCTTGAACGTAAAGTGAGCCCTTAATTCCAGGGAATTGCGCCTTGTAATCTTTATTACCGGGGCGTTCATTAAAATAGTCACGCTGAATGGTCGCGTAGTCGAGCAAGCTCGTGCCATCATCATATTGGATCTGAATGTAATCCCAATAGCAGAGGTACATGTGTCCAATCGAACCAAATAGCGGTAGGTTATTTTCGGTGTAATCTGGCTTCCACCAATCAAAGGGAGCTTGCTCAAAATATTTTGGTCTTGTGGTGTTCTCATTCACTTTAACACATGAGTTCTCAATAATTTTTTTGGCGTTTTCTTCCGTTTCCTCAATCAACATAAAGAGTAGTGTTTGCTCTTTGTTAAGTTCTGTGGCATTGACACGGAGATCCTTTAACGTCTTGTTTGGAAAGAGCTGTTTAAAATAAGCCTGAACTTCAGGGCTGAGCTTAGACAAGTCATCGCTACAATCGGCAAAGTCTAAAATATGAGGGATACCACTTTGGTTGTTATAGCACTTCCAGCCATACTGTTCATCAATTAGCGCTGGGCTGGTAAAACTTGGTGTTAGACCCAGCTTACTTGCCATGTTTGAGGCAAGTTGTAAGTGCAACATCTCTTCGATAAAAACACTATACACGCCGTTAAACACTTGTTGGTTCACAGAAAGTTCAAAAGCGTTCTTTTGGTTGTTTGGGTCATCATCATCACCCACCAAAGTATCGATATCAAATAGGGGCTTAAGCTCTACGTCGTAGCCTTTGTTTAGGCGGTGCTCTGGAATATATCCCGCTGTTGGGCTAAGTCCAGGCCAGTAGCGACCGGGGTATAGATCTGACGGATCTGCAATTTGGTGAGTTCCTTGAATTGAATAAAGTCCTGTCATGTAAAGTGGGATGGTAAAGAGTTCAACATTAATTGCAGCCTGTGCAATTGCTCTCAAACAGGATAAATCAGCAGCTTTATACTGACTATCACGGGCTTTAATTTGTTGCTTTTGGGCATTACTTAGCATCGCGCCGGCATCAATTTCTTCTTTTACTTCAACAACAGATTGATCCGTTTTGTTTTGCACATTCATGGTTTGCTCCTTTGTGACGGTGAATGTTGTGCAATACCACAGGCTTAAATAGTACTAATCTGTTTAAATATGTGTTCAATTTTAAGGAGTAAACAAGGCACGAACAGCGTTAAATATTTCATATTAAAAACAACTTAATAGCAAAATTTTTGCCTGATTACTGGTACAGCCTTTTCACCTCAAAATAGATCATGTGATTAAGCAAATTGGCATAAGTTAGGATACAGATTGCGTACCTAAAGCAACTTAGAACTTAAGCATATAGGTATATGTAATAAACACACGAGATAAAAGTAGACGTAAATTAGGAAAAATTCGATTACGGAGTATTACGTACCAGTAACTTTTTTATAACGTGCTAGTGTGAGTGATGAAGCCGGTGACTTAAGCGAGGCTGAAAAGTGGTTTAAAGGTGACCCTTTAAACCACTTTGAATATGAATTTAAAACTTAGTTGGTGCAGGTGGCACTGTTAGTGTTTTTTTCGGGTTGTCTTTTAACTCTTTCAATAACTCTTCGACAGCACGCTCGACAGAAGGGTCTTTACCTGCGTGGATCAATTCAGGCCTATCTATCACCTCGATATCAGGGCTTACTCCTTCATTTTCAATGATCCAGTTGCCGTCATTATCTAGGATACGGAAGGTTGCTGCTATCACTTGGCCTCCATCAACAAGGCTTGGGTTTCCGGAAATCCCAATTAAGCCCCCCCAAGTGCGTGTACCAATTAGCTTACCTAGACCTGCTTGACGGAAATAGTAAGGTAGGGCATCACCACCTGAACTTGAATAGCCGTTGATCAACATCGCTTTTGGACCGTCGTGGGCAAATTGTGGAGTTTTTGTTGGCTCAACACCACGACGTTTCCAGTAATTAAGCGGTTTACGAGCAAGCCAAGTAATAATGTGCTCAGGAATAAAACCACCACCATTATAACGATCGTCGACGATCAGCGCTTCTTTCGTTGTTTGTGGCATAAAGTTCTTAAATAAAGAACGGTTACCATCATAATGCGTATTTGGTAGGTGGACGTAGCCGATTTTACCATCGGAAAGCTTGCTTACGTAGTCAGCCCGTGATTGCACCCAAGCCATGTAACGTAGTCCTTGCTCACTGGCAACAGGCTTGACCGTTGTCTTCCAGCTATTTTCGGCACTTGGAGACTTGCTTAGAACCAGCTCAACCTGCTCACCCTGGGTATTTTCAAGTAACTCATAAAAGTTAACTACTTCTTTTACTGAGCGACCATTTACAGAGATGATGTAATCACCTACATTGGCATTGACGCCAGTCTCGTCAAGCGGTGAGCGGTAGTTCTCATGCCAATTTTCACCTTTAAAGATACGTTCAATTTTCACATAACCTGATTGGTGAGCGCTTATTTCTGCACCAAGCAAGCCGTGCTTTTTGCGCTCGGCTGTTGGAGCATCACCAGATTGCACGTAAATGTGACCGGCGTTTATCTCTCCTGCAATTTCACTTAGTACGTAGTCTAGGTCGCTACGATGCGCAACTGTATTGGCAAGAGGCTGATACTTCTCTAAAATTGCATCCCAATCTTGGCCATGGTGATTCTCGTCGTAGAACCAATCACGCAATGTACGCCAGCCTTCTACATACATTTGTTGCCATTCAACTTTAGGGTCGATTTTCAGTGTCATCTTAGATAGGTCAAGCTGACTGCTCTTTAAGTCCTGTTTTGGCTTAGGTGCGATAACACTGTAATTATTGCCAGCACGAGCAATTAGATGCTTACCGCCAGCGGCAACCTTATAGCTGCTTACCCCTTCGGCAACTGTTTCTAGTTTGCTATCAGGTTCGCTACCAAGTAGCTTTAATGCACCACCTGTTAGTGTTAGAACGCCACCGTCGACACCTGTTAGCGCACCGTAGTTACCGGCTGGAGCGGAGAGGGATACAACCCGAGACATAAAGCCGTTGGCATCAATATAATTTTCTTTTTTGGTGCTATCAGCTTTTGCTTCATCGTCTGATTGAATGCTTAACTCATCGCTTTCAAACGCGTTTAATGGCTTGATATGATTGTTTACCGCGACGCTGTAAATACGTGTGGCGTTGTTGAACATATAATCAAATTCATAGCTACTAAAGGTGAGGTTGTAGTCGCGTTCAGACGTAAAGTAAATGTAGTTACCATCTGGCGAGAAAGTCGGGTTACGCTCGCTGGTCATTTCGTCAGTCAGTCGAGTGACCTTTTTATCTTTGATATTATAGTGCCATAGCGAGGCGTAGCGGTTCTCGTTGTTTTTAACAAAAACAATATCTTCGCTGTTAGGTGACCAAGTGTATTCGGTTAAACCATCTTCATCGTATTTGGCGGTATCAATTTTATGCGTATCACCAGATTTCGCATCAACCCACCATAGCGTGTGGTTTTTATCAGCAAAGAGCAGTTTGCTGTTATCAGCCGACCAAATTGGCGTAAAGCGCCAGATGGTACCATTGTCGGTTAACTGGATGGTTTTGTTGTTATTTGCTCTATCTTTAAGATAGATCTCATATTCACCTGTTTTATCACTCATGTAGGCAATATAACGGCCATTTGGTGACCAGCTAGCTTCAATCTCTCGGCCTTCTGGAGTGTAAGAAAGGTTGCGAGTTGGACCTTGTTTTACTGGAACAGAGAATAACTCACCACGAGCAGTAAACAATGCACGTTTACCATCATGTGAAATATCCATTGAATCAATAAAATCACTGACATTTTTGCTGTAAGGCATGGCATATTGGCGCACACCAGCAACATCAATGTTTAGCTTTTTGGCAGACTTTGTCGCTTCATCAAAACGATATAGGTAACCGCCATTTTCATAAACGATGGCGTCAGGACCTGCTGATGGCCACAAAACATCAAAGTCTTTGTGGTCAGTCATTTTTACTGGAGACTTACCGTCGCGATATTTATACAGGTTGAGTGTATAGTCACGATCAGATACAAAATAGATACTGTCATTTACCCAAGTCGGTTGCTGATCCGTTGCTTTATCAGTGGTGAGCTGTTTAGACGTGTTGTTTTCAAGGTCGTAAACCCACACATCTTGTGCACGGCCACCGCGTGAGCGTTTCCAGGTTCTAAACTCCCTGTCGATAGGGGTGTAAACATACTTGCTGCCATCAGGCGAGAGCATACCGCCACCGGTTTCTGGGATGGCCATCGGCTGCTCAAGTCCACCTTCGACAGGTACCATATATGGGCGACCCATGCGTTTACCCCATGGGGTGCGGTTTGCTCTGAACACGATATGTTTGCCGTCAGGCGTCCAATCCATCACCCGATAATCAAAACCACCGCGGGGAGGCATCGCGCCGACATCGTTATAATAGGTGAGCTGTTTTAACCCTGAACCATCGGCATTGATGACATAGATCTGGCGGCTACCATTGTACTCAGCGGCAAAAGCAATTTTGCTACCATCTGGTGAAAACTTAGGAAAAGTTTCAAAACCAATGTGGTCAGTTAATCGCTGACTTTTCCCTGAATTGGTATCTGCGATATAAATGTCGCCAGCATAGACAAAAGTGACTTTATCTTTGTGAATGTCAGGAAAGCGAAGTAAGCGAGTATCTTCTGTTTGATACGCTGAAACAAAAGGCGCGGCTGCCGTAGCAATGGCGAGCACGAGTGTTTTTATTTTCATCATAATATAGGCGTTTCCGTTATTATTTTGATACATAATAACGATTAAGCACTGAAATGCACCCAATTTAGATGAGTAGCTTGTTTCAAAATGTGAAAAACACCCCAACGCGGAGTGTGGTCGCGAAGGGATGTTGAGTTGTTGGGGGAGTATCAATGAGGTACTGGTGTACCTCAATATTGTGTCAACTTAGAACTGTGCAACAAAAGTTAGGTTGCTTGTTTCGCCGCCATCTGTGTCAACAACACTACCTGTAAGGTAGTAAGTGTCATTGAAGAAGTACTTCGCTTCCACCGCTAAGTCTGAGTCATATGAACCAAGGCCAAGTGCAAAGTTACGAGTGAAGTAGTAGTTTGCTAGTACATTCGTCACATTGTCATCAAAGCCTTCGATGTCAATGCGGTTATGTTCCACGTCGATTGTGAAGTAGCTTTCGCCACCCACGTGCATCAAATAACGAGCACTTAGGTTTAGGTAATCAAACTCATCTTCGGTTTCAATGGTAAAACCAATATAATCTGTAGAGTTGAGCTCATGGTTATATTCTGCTTTGAACCAAGTTGTATCACCATGTTCGAACTCTTCCTGACGAATACTTAGCTTTAGGTTCTCGTTATATAAGTAACCAAAGCCAAAAGAGTAATGATCGTCAGCTTCACCAAGATCTGAAATGCTACCAGTAACAAACCACTCTTTAGTGATAAACCCTTCACCGTGAGCAGAAAAGGCATTTGAGAAATCATCGTTGGCATAGCTTAGGCCAACATTACTGTCTGTATCTAGGTAACCAAAGTCATCCCATACGCCAACTGATTCTTGAGGTGCGAAAAAGTAATCAGAAGAAAGCATCAGTAGGCTGTTATCGGAGCTATCGTAGTCTGTGTAACTAGCAGCGTTGAACCACTCTTTTTGAACGTTTCCTGCGTTAGCTTGAGCGGTCGCTGAAACAAGTAGTGAAACAGCTGCGATAGATAGTAGTTTTTTCATGTTCATCCCTTTAATTTCCATATATTGAGCTACATCAACTCAACGGCGCGCATAGTAGTACTAGAAATCTGAACAGGAACTGACAGAAGTCAAAAATTTATGAATTGGCGTAAATGCTCAGCTTTACATATGCTTTAGTTGGATTTGCAACTTCGGTTTTAGCTGGTTTACATGTTAATAGGAAGCGTAATGTCAGACTCGTTTCATGGTATTTCTATAGGCACTGAGAGGCGTCAAAACGATATCTACTTAACTTTAACACTCAGCGGTAAACTTACCCATGAAGATTACGTTACTATTATGCCTATTATTGAAGAGGTTATAAAAACGGTAAAGTCGCCACAGGTGTATGCACTAATTGATGCAATTGACTTTAAAGGCTGGGAGCTCAGAGCAATGTGGGACGATTTTCAGATAGTATTATCTCACAGCCACGAGTTTAAAAGAGTGGCCATTTATGGTGGCAAAAAGTGGCATCGTCTTGCTGCATTGATTGGTAATTGGATTATAACTGGGGAGGTAAAATATTTTCGAGATAAAAATCAGGCAATACTTTGGATTGAAAACAAATCATAGCCATACACAAAACGGTAATACATTGTTGAGCAATGATGAATACAGAAATCCCATTTGTCTAAAAAGTGGATTATCCAGTTGCTCATCATGTATAGTGAATAAACACCAGCGGCTTTTATCTGAATGGCTTGGGAGTTGACTCTGTGAAAACAATACTGATAACAGGTGCTAATCGTGGGATTGGACTTGCGTTAACTAAGGTCTACCTGCAATCGGGGTGGCATGTGCTGGCAACATGTAGAGATCCGCTAGCTGCAACTGACTTAAATGCGTTATCTGCGACGTTTCCTGAACTTCAGGTGTTCGCCCTAGATGTCACTAATTTTGATCAAATGACGGAGTTGAGCGAAAAGCTTGCGCCAGTTGCCATTGATATTGTCGTTAATAATGCTGGCATATATGGACCAAAGGGTTACGCCTTTGGAGAAACAGATATTGAAGCGTGGCGTGAGGTGATGGAGGTCAATGTCTTTGCTACCATGCGACTTGCTGAGCTTTTTTATACCCACTTAAGTAACTCAACAGAAAAAATATTTGCCGCGGTGTCATCCAAAGTTGGTAGCCACACAATGAATACCAAAGGTGGTGGATATATTTATCGCAGCTCCAAAGCTGCAGTGAACTCAGTGATTAAAAGCTTATCAAATGATTTACTGGTTGATGGGATCCGTACCGTTGCATTGCACCCTGGTTGGGTTCAAACAGACATGGGGGGAGCTGAGGCACCAGTTACACCAGAGGAGTCGGCTGCTGGGCTTTATAGCGTGTTATCACATTTTGTTGATGCACAAAGTGGCGGCTTTTATGACTACAAAGGAGATGCAATTCCTTGGTGATCGCTGCATAAGTTATGTTTAATAACAACTAGCCTTAATACGTGCTCAATTTGAAGGAGTAAATCTGACGCCTAATTGCGTTAAAAATTTCTATTTAGAACAACTAAATAAAAATCCTTGCATTGCTTACAGAACATAAATACCTCGGCGTGAGCAGGGCGTGGAGCGGTGCTATCGACAAGATTTTCTCGCTTCAAAATAGTGGACCACTTAATACCAATTTGACTTAATACTTGCTCAATTTGAAGGAGTAAATCTGACGCTAACCGCGTTAAAAATTTCTCATTTAGAACAACTAAATAGCAAAATTTTTGCCTAGTTATCGACAAGATTTTCTCGCCTCAAAATAGACCACTTAATTAAGTAAATTGGTATGATTAAAATAATTAGTATAAGAAAGGAATATGTGTCTGTGGTAGAAGTACAAAATGTTGTCTTCTCTCGTCGTGACGGAGAGTCTCGCAGAGAAGTTTTAAGTGATCTTAATCTTAGTATCGGTAAAAATGAGCAAGTGGCAGTGGTAGGAGATAGCGGCTCTGGCAAAACCACATTGATCCATTTAATAGGTGGGCTACTCAGGCCTGACAGTGGCAGCATCATTATCGACGGCCAAGATATTACCAAATTTAACGACACAACGCAGGCCAGATATCGCAGAAGCCTGGGCATGATATTCCAGCATTATCAACTACTATCAGTACTCAACGTATACGACAATATTACTTTCCAAGCACAGCTCAACAATATAAAACTAGCACCACAGACAGTCAAAACACTGGCTTCACGCTTGGGGATTGCAGATAAACTCAATGCCTTACCACATCAATTATCTGGTGGGGAGCAACAGCGAGTAGGTATTGCACGGGCTATGTTGAATAAACCTCAGTTGCTATTAGCAGATGAGCCTACAGGCAATTTAGATGCAGCCAAAAGCGAAGAAGTTGTGTCACTTTTACGTCAGCTATGCCAAGAGCAGTCGGTGAACCTGATTATGGTTACTCACAGCCAACACCTTGCCAATAGCCTAGATAGAAAAGTGACCATTGAGAATAAGCGCGCTTATGGTTAAGCACTCTCAGTTAAACATGGCCTTACCTACAGCGCTTGAAATTAGATTAATACTGGGGGTTTTTTTCCAGTTTTATCGCCGACACCTTTGGCTCTTTTTCCTGTTGGTTCTTGGTTTGTCGCTGGGGAGTGCGTTATTAGGTGCAATCCAAGGGCTGAATCAAGAAGCGAGTAACCGCTACCACCAAACCAGTGCGTTGATAAATAATCCAATCAGTCACTTTGTGAGGCCAATTCACGGTAGTAAAACACTTGAAGCGACTATTTGGCAGGCGCTACGAAAAGCAGGTGTACGTTCTGCTGAGCCGGTGGCTGAAGGGGTGGTCACAATAGTCGAAGGTCAAAAAGTACGTATAAAAGGTGTAAATACTCTTCAGTGGCTTGGCAAAGGGAGTCAGTCAGACCGTCAACAAAATCAAAATCCCAGTATGCAGTTTGGTTTTAACACTATTTATATCTCCAATGCATTAGCGGAGCGCTTCTCCTTGAAGCAGCATCAAAGTATGCAAATTGCCGGTGTTGATTGTGTGTTTGTCGTATTACCAGGGCTTAGCGGGAATATCGCGTTGGCAGACATAGCCTTGGTTGACCGCCTGTTACATTTGGAAGGAAAAATCAGTTACATAGAAATTTCAGACTTTCATTTGAATAGTGCGCAGGTAAACGCCATTATTGCCAACAAAGCGCGACTGCAAAGTGCCGAGGCGCAATCATTCGACTCCCTGTCACAAGCCTTCTTTTTCAATCTCAAAGCGCTTGCGTTATTGGGTTATGTTGTTGGCGCTTTTTTAAGTTTCAATGCCATTAAATTGTGTCTGCATAGCCGACAAAAATTGCATCAGCAACTTATATTGCTGGGTTGTCTGCAGCGCACGCTTGTTGTCGCCGTAAGTATAGAAATAATACTACTTAGCTTTTTGGCAGCATTGCTCGGTGCCGGTATCGCTTTTGTCGGTTCGAATGCTTTGGTGGCAGAAATCACACTCGCACTGAAAGGTCTCTTCGAACTGGACAGGCATTTACCGGTTCATTTCAGTTGGGTAGTTGTTTTACAAGCCTTTATGCTAAATATGTTGGTATTGGCGAGCATTGCTTATGCACAAACCAATGTGTTGACTTTCTATCGTAAGAAAAGGTTTCGAGTACTTTGTGTCATAGGAACTGGACTGATAGCAGGGTACTTCTATATTGGTAGCGATAATCCTTTTTTCGCGCTTGGCCTTTGTGTGTGTTTATTGCTGGTGTTCTTTATTATTACGCCTGTGGTACTGCGAATATCGTTTGCGTGTATACCCACAACCCGGCCATTACTCAAGTGGATGAAAGCTGATAGTCATGAGCAGATCAGAGTATTAACCACAAGCGTCTATGCAGTTTTGCTGGCTGTGGGTACGTCGGTGGGGTTGCAAATTATGGTTGCCAGCTTTAGCACCGCGTTGCAAATTCATTTAGATAGTCGTTTAAGTGCCGAGCTCTATATTCGGCCAAATCATATAGAAAGCTGGCAGTATCAATGGTTATCAGCAAGGCAGGAAGTTGATACTGTGGGTGTTTTTTGGCAAGCAGAAGGCAGTTATCAGCGCAATGATAGTGACCCTAATACACAATCAGTGAGATTAATCAGCTTTGGCTCTCATGCTGATTTACACCAAAATCTTACGTTGCTTTCTGGAGCTCCACCAACTTCAAAAACGCTGTACCACGAAGCCAGCATACCGCGCAGTGGGTGCCTTGCTAATGAACCAAGTAAACTATTACATGGCATAAGATTGGGTCAATACGTCACCATCAAACAGGGTGAGCGTCAGATTAACTGCGAAATAACAGGGTTTTACTATGATTATGGTGAGCAGCGCAGTGTTTTTGTGGTGGTTACTACAGCCATTTTACAAGCCAAGTTTAATTACGAGGCTTTTGGCTTCTCATTGCGTTTAAAAGAAGGAGCTGATGAGCTCGACTTAAAACAGCAACTTTTACAACAATTTGAGCTTACCGAATCACAAGTTGTTGAAAATCATGTGTTTAAAAAATATGCGACACAATTATTTGAACATACATTTTACGCGACCAATGCTCTTAACCTGATGATAGTGGTGATTGCCTTATTTGGTCTTTGGGTGTCATTGCTCAC
The DNA here is from genome assembly GCF_013366255.1 of Pseudoalteromonas sp. McH1-7. Classification (NCBI taxonomy): domain Bacteria; kingdom Pseudomonadati; phylum Pseudomonadota; class Gammaproteobacteria; order Alteromonadales; family Pseudoalteromonadaceae; genus Pseudoalteromonas; species Pseudoalteromonas sp. McH1-7. The sequence goes on from NZ_JABWPQ010000012.1 coordinate 100,001, forward strand.
TTTGGGAGTCAAGCAGGTGCAACCTTTGGCTGTGCTTAAAACCTTGGGGATCACTACACTACAAGCATTTCAGATTAAGCTGTCGCAAAGCTCGATTATCTTATTGGTAAGCCTGGTATTAGCAATGGTATTAGGTGGGTTATTGGGCTGGGTATTACTGAAGTTTGTAATGCCTGTCGGGTTTGGCTGGAGCATTCCTTTTTTGATTCCGTATCAAAGTATTATGGTGTTTATCATGGGTATTTATAGTTTAGCCTTGTTGGTAAGTATTGCCCCGCTCATTAAGCTCAGTCGATATGCAGTTGCGGACTTATTACATGAAGACTAGATTGTGTTTATTGTTATTTATATTGGCACTATGTGTGGCTTGTACGCCAGAGCCTGCCAACGACACCGAGGCTCAAACGCGCTTTTTTAGCCAAGTGCGAGGCACTGCTGTATCACCGGATTATCAACTACGCTTTCCTCATGATCATGGCAGTCATCCAGATCAAGGTATTGAATGGTGGTATATCACGGCAAATCTTAACAGCGATTTAGGCAAAGCGTTTGGGGTGCAATGGACGTTATTTAGAGTATCCGCCCCAAACACACATTACGCGAGTCATTGGTGGGATGATCAGCTCTACTTTGCGCATTTTGCGATTCAAAATGATGAGTCTCATCAAGCTTATGAGCGTTATGGTCGCGCAGGTCAAATAGAAATCGCGACTACTCCTTTTATTGCCCGCCTTGACGACTGGTATTTAAAAAGTGACTCAAGCGCTTTTTTGCCTCTGTCTCTGCATGCAAGCGAAAGCGGCAACAGTATTAATCTTAAGCTTAATGATAGTCCCTTGGTATTACATGGGGAAAATGGCTATAGCGAAAAGACCGCAGATGGTCATGCATCCATGTATTATAGCTACCCATTTTTAAATGCCTCTGGCACGCTTTACTTTAACGGTGAAAGCCATCAAGTATCAGGTAAAGCTTGGCTTGATAGAGAGTGGTCATCAGCTTTTATAAGTAAAACACAGCGTGGATGGGACTGGTTTAGTATCCGCGCAAAAGACAGCAAACAGGGGGCGCTGATGGTGTTTTGCATTCGTGATAGTGAGCAAAGCTACACTGATTGTCGAGGTACCAAGATTGCAAGCGATGGAAAATCGCCACAGCAGATAGAACATAATGAAATTAAACTGACGGTGCTAAAGTCAATACCGCTTGATGGTGTTCATTATCCTTCTAAATGGCAGTTAGAGCTTGATGGTGAGTCACCAATTATCATTGAAGCCATTAATCGAGACTCTAGAAATCAGCTCTCTATCCCCTATTGGGAAGGGCGAGTCAGAACCTCTGGAGGATTTGATGGAGAAGGTTTCGCTGAGCTGGTGGGCTACGAATAAGCGCTAAAAATTATATTGAATCTAAGAAACAGAATAACCTGCTAGTAATAATGTCCGGTATGTTAACTGTGGACTAAGCGCTATTACTTATGCTGCTGACTAGTTAATTAGACAAAGCTTGTTACAAAGTGAAGCCGTATTTATTTAAAAGTTTTGTTGTTTTTGTTCGAAAATACAGTAGTATGCGCCGCGAATTGTACCAATATGCGTGACTGTTCGGTGCCGCAAATTGGTATTACATACGAGCAATATGGAGTAAATCGTGAATTCAGTATTAAAGCAAGTAGTAGCAGTTTCAGCCTTACTAGTATCAACCGCCAGTGCTGCAAACTCAACAGATTTTGTTGAGCTTGGCTATGGTAAAATAACGATTGATAACTTAGATGAGGTAAAACCAGCGGGTGTTGTGGTTACTGCAAATAAGGCTTTCGATGGTTTTTATCTTCAAGGAAGTTATGCAGTACTTAGCGATGATATTAGTCGCTCTCAGCTAGAGGTTCATCACGGTTTACGTATAAATACACCCCTAGAAGTGGATACAGATTTAGACTACTTGACCTTGTTGGTAGGGCACCAATTTGATGTTAGTGATGCAGGTTTTATGGATATTTACGGTGGCTACTCAAGGTATGAGGTAGACGTTGAGTATTCAGGTATTACAACGATAGTGTATAACAATGGTCAAGTTTATCAGCAGCAACTTTCAGATAAAGACAGTGATAATAGTGACCACTATCACTTAGAAGCTGCGTATGAGCATGCTTTTGGCGCATTATCTGCGCGCATTGGTCTTGGTGTTGAGCGTATTCAAAACGACGAAAGTGAAACCAACTTTGTATACCTAGCTAAGCTTGGTTACCAGTTTACAGACCGTATTTCAGCTAATATCAGCTACAGAAATGCAGATGAATACGATAACTTCGGTTTGAACTTGCGTTATAGCTTCTAATCAAGTTTATGTAATGATGAGATACAGGTCGTTGTAAAACGAGGCTGTATCTCTGATCCCCTGTATAAGCAAAGCAACTTCTAAGCTTAAAAAATGGCGTGCTTAGTCAATCTGACTGGTATAAACATGATTTGCAATCACTTTGCCATTAAATGAAAAATCAAACTGACCACAGTGAGCTAACCCAAGCTTTTGATAAAATTGATTTGATTCATTCTCTACCCATGTGTACAGCCAATATTTTTCACCTAGATCGGCACATGCGGCCGTGATGAGTTGCGAGCCGGCTCCCTTACCATGCCATCTTCTTAATACATAAAGCTTTTCAATCTCGAATCCAAGATCTTGGTCGCCGTATTGTGAAGACCTGTTAGCTTGAATGTATCCCTGTATTGCACCATCATGCTCAGCAACATAAATGCTGATTTCATCACGTTGTAACAAAGCTAAAAAATATGCTTGTGTAAAGGTGGTAAGTGCATAGTCGGCATATTCTTGTTTTACTCCCTCTAACGCATACGTGTCGAGCCACACCTGAATAGATAAGGCTGCGAGCGAGGAGGCGTCGCATGGTCGGGCTGGACGAATTTGGAAGTGGTACATTATCCTAGTTTATCCATTATTTGTGCGTATTGGTAATAAGCGAGCTGGCCAAATCGACGTAATTGTGGCAGCGGAAATGTGGGTAGCGGTTTAGTATAAATAGGTAAATTAGGTACAGGTTGTCCCATTAACTTTTCAGCAAGGCGTTTACTGGCCTGCGCACTAAATGCCACTCCTGAGCCACAGTAGCCGAGTATGTAACCGGTGTTATTTTCAGTATAAATATGTGGAATATCATCAAGCGCTGCCGCAATATAACCACTCCAGAAATAATCTACTGTAAATGGCAGTTTTGCAAAGCAATCTTTGAGGGCCGTCTGTAAGTTGTGTTGATACTTTAAGTTATCTTGACTGTGCCCAAATACAGCACCACGCCCACCAAATAAAATGCGATTATCTGGAAGTCGGCGGTAATAATACTTGAGTCGCCGGGTATCCATGACGACTTGCTCAGTGAATAGACCATGGGCATTTAACACGTCATCACTAAGAGGGTTGGTAACAATAATACTGCTTAAGATCGGCAAATAACGACCTTGTGTTAAAGGAGATAAGTTGCGTTGGCTATAGGCATTTGCTGCAATCACCACTTTATCTGCTGATACCTTGTGACCATTAACTTCTAAATGGTGTTTACCATTTGGGCTTTGGTGGTGTGTGACCAAGCTATTTTCGTATATCTTTACTCCGGCTTGCTGTGCCATCGCTTTGTAACCCATTAATAATTTTAATGGATGGACACCAAAGGCATTATCAAAACGCAGTGCGCCAAATCCCTGTTGATTACGCATATAAGCGTCACGGAGTTGTTGCTGGTTAAGCAGTTGGTGTTTGTTACAGTCCATTGTGGAATTTAAGTACTCAGACTGCGCCTTTAAAAGCGAAAATGCTTGCTGATTATGTGCTACTTTAAGGTAACCTGATGCTTGGACATTACACTCAATCTGGTTCACTTTGATATGATCACGCACTCTATCTACCGCATCATTATATTCTTGGTAGATGGATTTACTGATGTCTACACCATATCTTTTAGCAATTTGAGAATAACCTAAACGTCCTGTACTTGGTAAAACAAACCCTGCGTTTCTTGCGCTTGCACCAAAGCCAATTTGGTTGGCTTCAAATAATGCCACATTTTGCTGGAAAGTAGTCGCTAAATGATAAGCTGTCAGTAAGCCAGTAAATCCGCCGCCAATGACTGCCACATCAACCTGCAAGGGACTATCAAGTGCTGTGGATGGCTCACCGATGTCGCAGGTTGCAGCCCAGTAACTCTTGGCAAAAGCTTGCCCCTGACAATGTGGCTGGGTTAGAGGATCAAATCCGGACATATTAAAACTCCAGCACCATTTCTGCCGCTTGGCAGTGGCACTGTGTGCCACAAATAGTGCAGACATAACCATGATAGATACAATCGTCTAGCCATTTGTCATCGTGTACTTTGATGAGTTTACCACCTGCTTTAGTGAAGTATTTTACTGCGCCATTGCCTGGGCTTTGCTTCCATAGATGAGAAACACCAGCTTTTGCACCTTGTTGTTTTAGTGCTGCCACTGCATGGCTTAATAATTGTGGTCCTATACCTTGCCCCTGTGCATTGGGCGCGATAGCAATACACTTAAAGTAAGCCATATCAGTTTCATCAACCGGCCAAAGTGTTGGCGAGCTCCATTTGTCAATTGGCCATTGTCCGGCACTGTAGGTGGTTCTAAAACCAAGTAGTTCATCATTTTCGCCCAGCGCAACAAAAGAAGCATTGATACCGTTTTTACAACCTTTTTGGTACATCTGTTCGATACCGGTTTCATCTAAGTAGTTATCACCATGAACGAGGTTACCAAGCTCAATAACGGGTAAGAAATGCTCTGGTTGCAAGGGAGTGATTTTCATAAGAAGCTCTATTGTTGTTATTTATAATCAATTTTTATTAGCGTTGGCCTTAGCATATCACGTTGACTGACGTACCAAAAAGTCTTGGTCGTGCTCATTTTTTGAGACTCTGTTATTGAGCTTCGGGTCGTTAGATTTGACAGCGATGTCATTTTGTTAATAATTGTTAAGTTAGTGGGTTCCACTATTAACAACAACGTGTAAAGGAAAAAACATGAAAACGCTTAAATTAGCAACAGTAATTTCGCTGGCTATTACTGCAAGTCAGGCAATAGCTATGAGTCCGCAACCAGATCCGCAAAATCCGGGAGGCTATATCGTGTCGCGAGCAGAGCTTTCTGCAACTGAGGGCGCAAAAACAAACAATCCAATGTATGCCATCTGGTCTAAGGCACTAGAAACCCGAGATAACACAATCGTTGAGGGAATTGCCCCTAACCTTGCTAGTAATCCTAATAACGTTAAGCGAGCTGAGCGTGTCTTTGGTGAAGCACAATGGCGATTTTTAACCCAAATGGCTGCGCCTGAATACACATATACCCGTTTTTTACGTGCTATTGGTAAGTTTCCTGCTTTTTGCGGCGACTACACCGATGGTCGCGATGCTGATGCAATCTGTAAACGCTCAATCGTCACCGCTTTTGCGCACTTCGCCCAAGAAACTGGAGGCCACATTGCCAAAGATAACATTTCTGATAACCCATTAGGTCTTGAAGAATGGCAACAAGCCTTGGTGCATGTACGTGAAATGGGGTGGTCAGAAGGAGAGGTTGGTTATACTACAGGGTGTGGTCAAAATGATTGGCAGAATCGTCGCTGGCCCTGTGGCACTGGGCAAGGCTACTTTGGTCGTGGTGCAAAGCAGCTATCTTATCACTTTAATTACGGTGCGTTCAGTGAAGTCATGTTTAATGGCGACGCCACTGTATTGCTTAATAACCCAGGTTTAGTTGCTGATTCTTGGCTAAATTTAGCGTCCGCAATTTGGTTTTTCTTAACTCCTCAAGCACCAAAGCCGGCGATGCTGCATGTGATTGACAAAACTTGGGTGCCGTCACAGCGTGAGGTAGATGCAGGGATTGGTTATGGTTTTGGTACCACTATTAATATTATTAATGGTGGTATCGAGTGCGGAGCACAAAACCGTGACAAAGGTCAACCTGTTAACCGCATCCGTTATTGGGAAGGGCTATCACATTACTATAATATTGCCATTGCTGCGGATGAAGAAAACACCTGCTGGCAGCAAACACCTTATGGTAGCTTAAATTTAGATGGCGCAACTGACGTACTATACACAAACTGGGAAGGAGACTGGACATATTACGCAGACCGCCCCGGAGGCTATTCTTTCGAGTGTAAACTTGTTGGGTATCAAACGGCTTATTCGGCACTTGTGCCAGGAGACTACGAAAAATGCGTGACAAACTTTTATCAATCCCACGCAAGTTGGCCTCAAGTTCGAGTGGTTGACGACTTACCTACAACCCCTGTTGAACCGCCAGTGGGTGGTGTACCAGCTTGGGATGCTGATAAAGTCTACTTAAAAGGTGACCGTGCTAGCTACAATGGCGTGATATATGAAGCTAAATGGTGGACCAAAGGGAACATTCCAGCGGCTGACGGCCCTTGGTTAGCTGTTAAATAATACGGCAGTCGTTGTGGAGCGCGTTATACCATAAGTGGTCTATTTTGAGGTGAGAAAATCTTGTCGATAACAAGGCAAAAATTTTGCTATTTAGTTGTTCTAAATAAGAAATTTTTAACGCTGTTAGCGTCAGATTTACTCCTTCAAATTGAGCAAGTATTAAGTCAAATTGGTATTGTTTTGCTCCACAACTTCAAGATTCTCTGCAAAGATCACAAACTCCAATTGAAGCCCTTCTGTAGGCACGCTAAAATAGTATTTTAGCAATAACCGAGACCATATTGTGTCTGTAACTCGCGCATTAGTTCAAACTTTATCTGAGTGCATTGAACATGTACTTGACACCTCCCTCCATGCCGATAAAGCATTAACTCAACTACTGCAAAATAACCCGCAGTGGAGCCTTGATGAAAGGCAGTATGTAGTGAGTAACTATTACCATATTTTCCGCTTTAAACGATTACTGACTTACTTGCTTGAGCATGAGAATTTACCATTAGATGGGTTTGGCTATTGGTTGACTTGTCAAGTTGTAACCAAGCAGGCGTTGCCGGAGTGGGTAGATACCGAGCGTTATCATGTCGAGCGTTTACAAAGCTTGATAGAGCAGGCCCCCGAAGCTATCCGTCTGTCATTGCCGGATTGGCTCAATGAAGTGGCGCATATACAGCTCGGTAAAAAATGGCAGGTGATTGCCAACGCGCTAAATCAAAGTGCTCAGCAATATTTGCGAGTCAATACTCTCAAAAGTGATATTGCAACGGTTACAGCATCTTTAGCAAAAGAGGGGATCAAGGTTTCAAACGTTGAACTTGATGCGCATATTGCCTTAAAAGTGGAGTCAAATAGCCATTTGTTTCGCTCTCAAGCATTTCAGTCCGGATGGTTTGAAATGCAAGATGCAGGCTCTCAGCAGATCGCACCATTTTTAGATGTGAAACCTGGACATAAAGTGGTGGACGCATGTGCTGGAGCTGGTGGAAAGAGCTTGCACTTAGCTGCATTGATGGAAAACAAAGGTCGATTACTGTCTTTGGATATTCATGAGCATAAACTTGAAACGCTAAAGCAACGGGCGAAACGCGCAGGGGTTTATGTTGCTGAGACCCGCGTTATTCAAAATAACAAAACCATCAAACGACAAAAAGAAAAGTTTGATCGTGTTTTGTTGGACGTACCTTGCTCAGGTTTAGGTGTACTAAAGCGAAACCCAGATGCAAAGTGGCACTTGAATTCGCAAAATTTAGACACACTTATTGATTTACAAACAGATATTCTGGCGCGCTACAGTCAAATGTGCAAAGTGGGCGGTAAATTAGTCTATGCAACTTGCTCTATTCTACCCGCTGAAAATGAGCAACAGGTTGAACGCTTTTTGGAGAACAACCCCAACTGGCAACTAGAAGACTCACTTTGCTTACTTCCGGGAATAAATTCGGAATTTGATGGTTTTTATGCCGCACGATTAGTAAAAAACAGTTAGGAAACAAGATGAATCCAATTATTGCATTACTTAAAGAGCACAATATTTCAGACGAGCAAATTGAAGCGGTGTTTACCCAGCTGACGGAAAACCCAATGATGGCAATGGCAACAATTCAGCAATTAGGTATTCCACCTGAAAAGCTTCAACAATTAATGGGTTTAGTAATGCAAAATCCTGCATTGATCAAAGAAGCGGTAGATGAATTAGGTTTGGATTTTGAAAAGGTTGAGGCTGCAAAAGCCCAGCTAAAACAGTAGTGTTAATGGCTAGACAAGCTCAGCCTTGTCTAGCCCTAGCTAAGTTAATTCACATGCCGCTCAAATCTTGTGAGTAAAACCACTGTATACCCCAAATAAAAATGTGAGCATTGCAGAAAATAGTGTCGAGCCTATCGCGTAGGCAAGTATTGCCTGACCCCAATTTTTCCACTTTGCCAGCTCATTTTCCGCCATTTTATAGTTAAGTATTATGCTGTACAAAGCAGAAAATAAGAGCGAAAGAATAGCGTAAAGCTGCTCGCTGAAGATCTCTAGCATGAGTGGAATAGAGAATATCAGTACGCTTAGGGTTAGGATGAGTAGGTGTCCTATGGTGTACTCCAGCATTGTGTAGGGCGCAGAGCGATACACTAGCTTAGAGGCTAATCCGAGTAAGAATGCCAGTATAAAGACGCGATAAATGTGCGTTGCTTCATATAGTGCGATTTCAGATTGCCATTTGAGCTGCTCTTTCTGTTCCAAAAGTTGACTGCTGGATATGAAGCTGGTTTCAAGTAGATGTGAGGCAAGCACGATCACGGTGAGTAGAATAAAACTAAACTTGAAGGGATTACCAAAGCGACTCCTCTGTCCATTCAAGTATCCAATAATGGTGCTAAAGGGTTGCAATAGCAGCCCAAAAAGCAATCTAAAAAATGGTGACTCTAAGTCGAATAATGCACTTTGAAGTAGTACACCTAAGTGTTTGAAAGTGAGCCTTGAGGCTCTTTTTTGTCCACAACCTGAGCAGTATTCGCCAGCTAACGGTGTGTGGCAGTTTAAACAGTGCGATTGGTTTTCGAAGTTTAGGTGATCCATACGATTTTTTATTATTTTTTACTTATATCGAATGCTACCTTTTATTGTCTCTTAGGATCAAACAAAATGGGTATCACAGCCCACTTTTCAAGCATACCATCCGAACTAATCGTTGTAAGCACGTTACTATCAGAGAGGTGGAAGTCATAAACGGTACTGCCACCGCTTCGTTGTGCGATTGGCCAGCTTATGATCTCTGTTCCAGATACAAGTTCCCATAACGAGATATAGGCTTTGGATGAGGTTGTTAACAAAAACTCATCGCTAGCTAGAAATTGGGCACCGCGAAAAAACTTGAAGCGTTGAGGGTAGGAGAGTGATAAAACAGGCTCGCCAGAACGAGTATCAATGAGCTCCTGTGCTTGGAGGGCGTCTGAAACAAACAGTCTATTTTCATTTTGTGATAAAGCTAAACTGGTAATTCGGTGAGGAAGCGCATAGTCTATCGTGATTTCTTTACTCTGTAATTCAAGCCTTTTAGCATGACCATCTAAAGAGGCAGAGTAGAGAGAGGTTAAACTCCGATTAAAAATCAAATGTGTGACGCTGCTTTCATGAAGGTGTATTTTCGTGATGGTTTGTTTATCTAAACTCAACAGCAGTACGCTGCCGTCATTGTAGCCAAGGGCAATAAGCTGCTCATCGCTGGACCACTGTGCCTTCGTAATACGAATAAATGAGTCAAATTCAGGTAATGAATAGCTTACTACCTCGTTCGTGTGTAATTGCCAGATGTTGAGTTGCGTGTCTGAAATACTAACAACACTTCGCTTGCTCGGCGCTATCAAAGCGTCACGAAAAGTAAGTTGGTATTTACTGCCTTCAATCTGTTTCATGAGCTGTTGGCTTTGGTTATCCCACACTTGTAGTAAATGATCGTCAATAAGTAGTAAGGTTAATGCTGCATCATGAGAGAGCGTCGCAAGATTAACAGGTAATTGAGTTAACTGTACCTGTGTTATCGGTTCTATAGCCTGCTTTTTGCTGCATCCAGTTAGAATAAGCAAAGCAATCATACATATACAAAAATAACGTCTCATTCTGTGCTCTTTCCGCTTTTCTCTTTTTTATCAAGGGTAGTCTTAACCATAACCTGAGCTTAAGGCAATTAAAGTCTCTTTAGCTAGCAATGCGTGCAGGTGTCTGGGTGCAAGAGCAGCGTGCTCTACAAAATTCGCTTATCTAGAATAAGACAATCATTTAACGTGATTGTAAAAAAATGAGTTAACTTATTTTATCCCACTCTCAGATTACGTAAATAAATGGCCACTTCACTTAGCAAGCTGGCTATAAAAGTTGTGTAACGCGCACTTGCTAATTTGAGTGCCAAAAATGGCTTGTGCTCGATTACCGTATCGGCTTATGGTAGCTGCTCATTAGTATTTTTCTGGAGTTTATCGTGAAAGGATTATTGGGATTAGTACTATTAGCTGCAATTTGGGGGGGCTCTTTTTTATTTATGAAGCTAGCCGCGAGCGAGCTAGGACCCGCTGTACTGATTGAATTTAGGGTGATATTAGGTGCGGTTACACTGAGTGTGGTGGCATTACTGCTGAAGCGCAATTTGCATTTTTGGCGCTATAAAAAACATTTTCTAATCTTAGGCATGTTCAATTCAGCAATCCCTTTTATGTTGTTTGCATATGCTGTGCAAACGCTTGATGCGTCAATGGTATCTATCTTAAATTCAACTGCGCCATTTTGGGGAGTGGTAATTGGAGCATTATGGTTAAAAGTGCCAACGCATAAGTCGGTATGGATGGGGTGTGGGTTTGGCCTTGCCGGTGTTGTTACGTTAGTGGGGTTTGATAGCGCAGTAATCAAAGAAGGTGCATGGTTGCCTATTTTAGCGGCATTGTGTGCGACACTAAGCTATGCGGGCGCATCGCACTACACAAAACGTGCACCACAGATGACTTCATTTAATCATGCTCATGGCAATTTGTGGGGAGCTGCCATATTTGTTTTACCTTTCATATTCTTTATGCCGATAAGAGAAACTCCCAACTCAACCGTGATAAGTGCGGTCGTTGGGCTTGGTATTATTTGCACAGGGATTGCGTATATTTTGTATTTCAAGCTTGTAGAAGAGTTAGGCGCGGCTTCGGCGCTATCAGTGACCTTTCTGATCCCGGTTTTTGGCATTTTATGGGGACATCTATTTCTTGATGAAAAAATAGGTATAAACACGATTTTAGGCAGCGTATTAGTGCTAGTTGGTGTGAGTTTAGTAACAGGGCTGCATGAAAAGCTGTTTACGTTAAAGAGGTTAAAAGCATCATAGTTGCTCCAAGATACAGTGATGTTAGCAATACTACGATGTTTTTATACATATTCAATTTAAGGCTTTAGCCGCGTTAAGCGTTTTTTAGCTTATACCAATTTTCTTAATTAAGTGGTCTATTTTGAGGCGAGAAAATCTTGTCGATAACAGGACGCGGGAGCGGTGTTATTCCCAAAACTGTCTGGCTAGGGAAAGGTATAATTTAATGTGGTATTAAATAGCAAAGTTTACAGGGGGAAGAGTGAGCGATAGCTGGAAACGATAAAAGGGCCTAAAAGGCCCTTTGGTGAAGTATCGTTCAAGTTAGTATGGTCACTTTAACCCCTTAAAGCAACCAACCAATTGTTTTGCAACTGCGGCTTATCTCAATAAGTTTCTAAGCTAGCGAGAGGAAGAAACCTGCAATTGCTGCACTCATGAGGTTAGCCATAGACCCTGCTAACACTGCTCTGAGCCCTAGGCGAGCGATATCCTTTCTACGACTGGGAGCCATACCCCCGAGTCCGCCTAGTAAGATGGCAATCGACGATAAGTTAGCAAATCCACATAAAGCAAATGTGACAATCGCTTGAGTGTGTGTGCTCAACGTATCGCGATAATTCATATAATCTAGGTAGGCAACAAACTCGTTTACTACCAATTTTTGGCCGATAAAACTACCTGCCGTTACAGCTTCCGACCAAGGTACCCCAAGTAGCCAAGCGACAGGGGCAAAGACGTAGCCTAAAATTTCTTGTAGCGTCAGTGTTGGGTAATCAAAGATTCCCCCAATACTACCTAATAAACCATTGAGTAAGGCAATTAGCGCTACAAATGCAAGTAGCATTGCACCTACGTTTAGTGCTAAGTGCATACCACTTGATGCACCAGATGCTGCTGCATCAATTACATTAACAGGTTTATCTTCGCCACTATCAACATCTGATAAATTTTCATGTGGCTTTTCGGTTTCTGGCACAATCATTTTTGCCATTAAGAAACCACCCGGTGCCGCCATAAAGCTTGCTGCTATTAGGTATTTAAGTTCAACACCAATCGCAACATAACCAGCCATTACCGAGCCGGCGACTGTTGCTAAACCGCCCACCATGACTGCAAACAATTCTGACTGCGTCATTTTTGGGATAAACGGTTTTACGATTAGAGGCGCTTCCGTTTGACCAACAAAGATGTTTGCTGTAGCGGAAAGCGACTCAGGTCGTGACGTTTGCAACAGCTTTTGTAAGCCGCCACCTAAAATCTTAATAATCCAATTCATTATGCCAAGGTGATACAACACAGCCACAAGTGCTGAGAAGAACACGATTACCGGCAATACTTGAATTGCAAAAATAAATCCTAGCGAGTCTTGTTGAGCCAAAGGGCCAAATAAAAAGCCAATGCCATCATTAGCATAGCTGATTACCTTTGCAACCGCGCTAGACATTGAAGCTAAAACGTTTTTGCCTGCTTCAATAAAGAGTACAAAGCCGCCTATTAAGACTTGCAGTAAAAATGCGACGCCTACGGTGCGCTTATTAATAGCACTGCGGTTAGTCGAACACGCAAATGCTACACCCAGGAGCATCATCATACCCACTAGGCTCATAATTGTTGTCATGCCAATTTCCCGTTATTCTTGTAGCAAATATTTTATTTTACTTTTTATAATATCAATCGCAACGCGATTCATACCACCACGGGTCACAACCAAGTCGGCATTATGCTTGGATGGCTCGATAAACTGATAAAACATCGGTCTTACCGTTGCCTGATATTGTTCTACCACAGATGACAAACTTCTTCCTCTGTGCTCTATATCCCTTTGCATGCGACGCAGCAAACAAATATCCAAAGGTGTATCAATGAACACCTTTATATCAAACTCTTCACTTAATGCAGGATCACTTAACAATAAAATACCCTCAACGATTAGTATCTTTGCAGGATTAACTATTCGGGTTTTATCGCTACGTGTATGCTGTCCGTAATCGTAGGTAGGAACCTCTACAGATTCACCTTGGCGAAGCTTTGTTAAATGCTCGCGTAACAGCTCGTGTTCAAACGCATCAGGATGGTCATAATTCGTTTGAGTACGATGCTCTATAGGTAAATGCGATTGATCTTTATAATAGGCGTCCTCTTCGATTACCGCGATAGCGCCTGAGGCAAGCTCATTCACTAATTCGTTGTAAATCGTTTGACTAAAAAGAGACTTACCAGACGCAGATGCGCCAGCTATGGCTATAATAGTTCGTGTCACTAAAGTTCACACCCAGCAGTTGTTTATGTTGGAAGATCACAATAGCAAAAAAGACACGATTAATCTCTTTTGCCTCGCTTAATGAGCAAATTTAACGGGTTTGGCGGACTCAAAACAGGACTTATGTCCGCTGAAGGCAATTGATTGAAATTTGCAAGATCGCAACTTTTCGTGAATTTTGTGACTATTTTATGACAGCGGACTTATGTCCTGTACGATTTTTTTAACCAAACATAAAGTAACCAACGCTTACGGTAACCATGTATTTAAGAATAAATAACAGCCTAAGCAGTATAGAGAGGTATCTATGGCAAGAGCAATCATATTAATGGCGGATAGCCTAGGCATTGGCGCAGCACCAGACGCAGAACAGTTTGGTGACCTAGGTGCTAATACTCTCGCACATTTATTGCAGGCATATAGTGAAGAAAAAGGTGAAGCACTCGATTTACCTAATCTTTCTAAACTAGGTCTAATCGCAGCATGTGAAGCTGCGGGTAAAGAAACCTGCATCGTTGCACAAAATATCGAGCCAAGTGCAGCTTGGGGATATGCAAAAGAATTATCAAGTGGTAAAGACACACCGTCTGGCCACTGGGAAATGGCAGGGGTACCTGTATTGTTTGATTGGGGTTACTTTCCAAATACTAACCCATGTTTCCCGCAAGAGTTTATAGATGAGTTGTGCAAGCGTGCGGAAATCCCAGGTATTTTAGGGAACTGCTACGCGTCGGGCACCACTATTTTAGAGCAGCTGGGTGAAGAACATATGCAAACTGGTAAGCCAATTTGCTACACCTCAGTTGATAGCGTCTTTCAAATAGCCGCTCATGAGCAATCTTTTGGCCTTGACAAGCTTTATCAAGTATGTGAAATCGCACGGGCACTGCTTGATGAAATGAATATAGGACGAGTGATTGCGCGGCCATTTATAGGCACTTCAAGTGCCGACTTTATTCGTACCGGTAACCGTAGAGATTACTCCGTGTTACCACCTTCGCCAACAGTGTTGGATAAGCTAGCCAACGACGGCGGCGAAGTAATTAGCATTGGTAAAATTGCAGATATCTACGCACATCAAGGGATAACGCAAAAGCATAAAGCCCCTGGTTTGTTGAATCTACTAGCAAAAACAAGCGAAGTGATGGACTCTGCACCGGAGCACAGCCTTATTTTCACCAACTTGGTCGACTTCGACGAAAAGTTTGGTCATCGCAGGAATGCAGTAGGTTACGCTGAAGCATTAGCTCAGTTTGATGCTTTTTTACCAGAGATTATTGCCAAATTAAAAGTAGATGATTTGCTTTTAATTACTGCCGATCACGGTTGTGACCCAACTGCTGAAGGCACAGATCATACGCGTGAATACGTGCCTGTATTGGCATATACACCGGGTATGAACAATACTCCGTTAGGAGAGAGACAAAGTTTTGCTGACATAGGTCAAACGCTTGCCCAGTGGTTTGATTTAGACGCAACACAGTACGGTGAAGGCTTTAAGGCCGAAATAAAAGCCTAACTAAAGGAAACAATATGAGCACTCCACACATTAGCGCAAAGCCAGGTGATTTTGCAGAAACGGTATTAATGCCGGGTGATCCATTAAGAGCAAAATACATTGCAGAAAACTTCTTGGAAGATGCTCGTCAGGTAACTGACGTTCGCAACATGTTTGGTTTTACAGGTACTTATAATGGTAAGCCAGTCAGCATCATGGGCTCAGGCATGGGCATTCCGTCTATGTCAATTTACGCACGTGAGCTTATAGTTAGCTTCGGCGTTAAGAACCTTATCCGTATCGGTACATGTGGTGGAATTAGCCAAGACATTAAGATCCGCGATGTTATTTTTGCCCAAGGCGCAAGTACAGATTCAAACGTGAACCGTGCTCGCGTACGTGGCTATGATTTTGCTGCTATCTCTGATTTTGGTCTTTTGGAAAATGGTGTAAATGCCGCGCGTCGTTTAGGTATTGATGCAAAAATTGGTAATGTATTCACGACAGATACTTTCTATCAAGCGGATAGCGAATTTTATAAAGAATTAGACAAGCTAGGTGTAATGGCCGTTGATATGGAAACGGCGGGCCTATATGGTGTTGCGGCTGAGTATGGTGCAAAAGCAATGGCATTATTCACTGTAAGTGATCATGTTATTACTGGTGAAGCAACACCACCTGAAGAACGTCAAAGTACGTTCAATGAAATGGTAAAAATTGCGCTAGAGTCAATTTAATACAATTTAAAAAGTTCCTTGGTAACGTAATCGCAGAGTTTTGGAGACACGCCTAAAACAAAGCGAATCACACCCAAAAAAGCCGCTCCTAGCGGCTTTTTTTTTGATCATCATTCTTTGATGTATTGAAAATTAGCCCGCACAAGATAAAGGTGGTAGAGTTTTAAGTAAGCCACTTTGTTTCATACAAATTAATACCAATTTGACTTAATACTTGCTCAATTTGAAGGAGTAAACCTGACGCTAACAGCGTTAAAAATTTCTTATTTAGAACAACTAAATAGCAAAACTTTTGCCTTGCCTACATATATGTAGGTAACTTAGCGATAGTAGGACGCGGTAGCGGAGGTATCGACAAGATTTTCGCGCCTTATAATAGACCACTTAATAAAGATAATTGATATAAACTGGTTTGAGTTAGGAGTAGTGACGATGCTCGCTATAGTTCTTTTTACTTTGATGACAAATAGTGGGGTTGGGCTGGATTGGGTTAGCCTTAACTCGCTAGTTAAAAATAAACCAGGTGAAGCAATACAAGCATACCAAATTGCACTCTCGCGAGACGATCTCACTCTACGTGACTACTATCGGCTTCATAGCCTTGCCATTCGTGCGGGGGCAATTACATTTAATAATTCAGTGTTGTTAACGGCACTGGAAGCGTTAAAAAATAAAGATTTTAATGCACTCATCGAGGAAAATAAAGTCAAACTACTCGCCAATATTGGCGTCGCTTATCGCTATCGCGAACAAAATCAACAGGCCATTTGGCACTATCGGTGCGCAATGAATGAGGCGACTAGCTCGCAGTATAAAGCGGCACTTAAAGTGAATATTGCCATTGCCTATACGCGAATCAATCAGCCTTCTCTTGGTTATAGCTTGCTTAAAAACATAGAAAAAAGATTCCTTCCAGATTACATGCGGGCAGGACTTGCAACTGCACTTGGGAATATTACGTTTGCACTAGGTGAGTCTGAAGAGGCGCTACGCTATTTTCAAGAAGCAGCAAAACAATATCGAGATGATGAAAATTATAAAGCAATGAGGCAAGTAAGTGTAAACAGCCTCGGAATACATCTCTTAAATGAAGACTTTGCTAGCTATCACAAAGTTTTGGCAGAAGTTGAGCTAGATGATGAGTTGATGAGCGCCAAGCAGCACTACCTATCTTGGCTTACTGAGTTAGAGCGCCTGTTAAAGCAAGGTAGCAATAAACCAAATTTGAATACGCCAGATATTATGAAAGCTTATGCGTTGGGTGCTGCAAAAGAGGATTACGCAGCGATGGTCAATGCCCATATTGATAAGTTTTCTCTCTCAATACCTAAAGTCGATGCACAGATTGTGGTTAAGGAGCCATTACCAATTGAACTGGGCAAGCCGTGGTGTTTAAACCTTTGACAAACGCCTGTTTTTTGCCATGGTTATGTTATTGCTTTTTATTGGTGAATAGCTACTTTTGGAGAAATCATGTCACAGTGGGTAAAAGGAGAGGTGATCGACATTGTTCATTGGACACAAACGCTTTTTAGTATTCGATTTAGAGCAGATATCGCGCCTTTTAAGGCCGGTCAGTACACTAAGCTAAGTTTAGTTGAACACGGCGTTCGAACGTCCAGAGCCTACTCTTTTGTGAACTCTCCATCAGAATCAACTCATGAAGTTCTGGTTGTAAGTGTACCTGAAGGCAACCTGTCCCCTGCGTTACATCAGCTCAAAGCTGGGGACTTCATTGAGGTCTCTCATAAGGCCAATGGATTTTTTACCCTAGATGAATTACCGCCATGCGATACACTATGGATGATCTGCACAGGTACAGCCATTGGACCATTTTTGTCTATGTTGGATGACGGTGAAATATGGCAACGGGTAAAACAAGTGCACCTCATTCATGGCGTTAGACTCAATGCTGACTTGTGCTACCGAGCAAAGCTAGAGCAACTGCAAGCGCAAAGAGGTGAGTTTACTTATATCCCTTTAGTAACGCGAGAGCAACCTGAAGTGGGTTATCAGGGACGAGTTACGGAGCTTGTGGAAAACAAGCAATTATTAGCGCATTTTGGTTATTTACACTTCCCAGACAAAAGCCATTTTATGCTGTGCGGTAATCCCGATATGGTAAAACAACTCAGTGCTCAGTTACAGAAGATGGGTTTTGAACGTCATAGGCGGGCAAAGCCCGGTCAGATCACTGTCGAGCAATACTGGTAATAGCAATGCAGACTAGGTTTATCTTTTTGGTATATCTGACACTGGTATCTTGTAGCGTTATTGCCGTCCCAAAAGTCATCAAAGTCGTAGATGCAGCGAAAGAGAATGGAACGCCCCAGAATCAATACTTTCTGTCGGTTTTACGCTTGGCCCTAGATAAATCACAGCATAGATATGGCGAATACTGGTTGGAGCGCATCGACTTACCAATCAACCAGTCTCGACAGTTTAAAGAGTTAATTAAGCACAACATTGATGTATTTTGGACTGTCTCTACAGCTGCAAGGGATGGGCAAGCACAGCCTGTAGCTATCCCAATTGCATTTGGCAGTTTTGGTATTAGGGTATTGGTCAAAAATGTCGCTGATAAGGCCAAGCTAAATACACATTTGTCCTTATCGGAGTTGCAAAAGTTCAAGGTCTTATTAGGTAAAGACTGGCCTGATGTTGAGATTTTCGAAAAGTCAGGTTTTACAGTCGAAACGTGTATGGACGGCCTCACCTGCTATCGAGTGCTTACAAATAGTACCGGCAGGGTCTTTCCGAGGGGAATAATTGAAGTAATACCCGAAATAAGGTCTTTTGGAGATCAACGACTTAGCTACAATGGAAAGAATCTATTGCTCTACCCGTCTACAGTGTACTTCTACGTCAATAAGGAAGATAACAACCTTCACCGTTGCTTGGAATACGGCTTAACCCAAGCGCTTAAAGATGGCTCATTAGCTGCACTTTTCTATGAAAGTAGCTTGATGGATGAACTAAAAAAGCACTTTAATCTGCAAAGTGCTTCGGTCCATCAAATAGGTAATCCTTTGATCAAGTCAAAAAAGCAGCTCGAGACAGTGACTCAATTACAAACCGAGCTGCTAAAACACCTTAACTATTCACCAGCTCGTTAAAGCTTTGGTTGTCTGCAAGGCTAGCAAAAGCTGGTTCATGTTGTAACTCATTCTTTAAGTTCGGTGCATACTCAAGCGCCATACGAATATCAGCCATTGCATCTGCATGTTGATAGAGCATGGCGTATGCACAAGCCCGTTGCCAGTAGGCATAGCCGTAATCGCTGTCGATTTCTAATGCCTGATTACATAGGTCGATAGCGGTGTTAGTTTGCCCAAGCTCCAATAGCGCATCGGCTTTGTAAGCAATAGCCTCAACATCTTCGGGCTTACGGTTGAGGATCTCATCGTAAATTTCAATCTTAGAATTCATATCACTTTCTAGGTTTGCTCGCATCCAAAGTGAGTGTACTTCGTTGGTGATTGAAATTTTCTTTTGATTATTGAGGATCTCCTCAGAGCGCTCACGTAGCTTTTCTTCTAATACTTGTAGGCGCTTTTCGTATTCATCGGTAATAGTACCTACACGCTGACTAACAATATCTTCAACTTTACTTTTTATGTCTCTAAATGATGACCATCCAACGACCACTAAAATTGAAGCAGCTGCGGTTATAAGAAAGAGCACGTTATTAATGGTGTCGGTGGTATAAGTGATAGCACGATCAGCGGTATCTAATTGTGAATGGCTGATTTTTTTTTCAATGTCAGCTCTAAGACGCATTTGATCTTCTCTTACCGCTTTTAGCTCATCAAGGATGTAACGCTCGATTAATGGACGGTACATGGGTTCTTGTAATTGGCTTAAAGCCTGTTGTTGTTGGTTTTCTGATGGCTTGTTCTGTGAGGACTGCTCCGAAGCTGAAGAAGTCAAACTAAAAGCGGCAAGAAAAATAAATAGTACTATGCTTTTCATATTAATAATCTAAAAATTATATTTTGCAATATGTTGCATGAGTTAAATAGGAATTGCAAAAGCTTAACTGAGAAAGCCGCTTGGCGTTGTCCTTTTTTTGTAATGTGGCCTTTATTGCTGATATTACTATTAAGTGGTGTAAGTTATGCCAACACTTTGCTTGTGGTGACTGAGGAGTGGCGTCCCTACAACTATACCAATGATGAGGGAGTCATTGTTGGTAGAGCGACCGACAAAGTACGTGAAGTGCTGTCGATGGCAGGGGTTAACTATGAAATAAAAAGCTTTCCGTGGATCCGCGCAATGGAGACGGCAAAGAGTAGGCCGAACACCTTGATTTATACCATCTACCGCACGACGCAGCGTGAGGAAGACTACGAATGGGCGTGTCCCTTGATCCGTCCCGTGCCGATGTATTTTTTTAAACTGAAATCTAGAAAAGATATTAAGGTTACTCAACTTGAAGACGCGAAAAACTACACTTCGGCAGTGGTCAAAGGCAGTATTTATCATGAATTTTTGCTTAAAAATGGCTTTGTAGCTGGTAAACATTTGATAGTTTCTGCGGAGCCTACTAGTTTTTACAAGCCATTCTTTAGAGGACGTATCGATCTTGTTATGTCAACGGAGTACTTGATGGGGGAGGCGCTTGCTGCCGCTGACATGGAATACGAAGATGTTGAACTGTTAGTAGAAGTAACAAAAGCGAATCAACAACGCGGCTGTATGGCTTTTAATAAACAAACCGACCCGCTGATAATTAAAAAAGTTCGAAGGGCATTGGCTGAGCATAATAATAAATTTGTTGGCCCATAGTCATTACCTTGTTATTTGCAGCCAACGTATGAGTTATGTGCTGTATTTTTTATTGAAGTTTAAAAACCTTGCCTCCGTTTAATAGATGATGAAATGAGGTGCAGCTTAAACGAGTCAAGTTGGGGGTGCTGAATAGTTATGAATATTGTTAAAACCATCTCAAAGCCTGAAAATGCCAAAGCCTTGGTTGTCTTAGTTGGATTGATAATGCTTGGCCGGTCTTTTTATTATTTTCTGATTGATGACTCGAACCTGATCATTTGTACGAGGCTTCAATGTATGCAACCACAAGCTTCGATTTTACAAGTATTTAGAATGGAAATACCGATGTTCGTTATGACCATTATCTGGCCTATTGTATTTGCTGCGCTGAATTTAATAAATGACAAAGTACGTATCGCTCATCAAATGTTTTACACAATAATAGGTATACACTTTCTATCTTGTTTATTAGCTGCCGCTACTGTGTATAGGTTTGGAAATATTGGTGAAGGGGTTTACCTTGATGACACTTTTAGTTCTGTTATTGCAGTCGTAACGCTAACACTATTGTCATCAAGCTGTGCGATATATTTGTTCAGGAAGAAACTTCGTTTATTTGAGTGACAGGGAGTAACACGAAAAAAGAGAAACGCGCACCGTTGGTGCGCGTATTCAGTGCCATCGTGAAGGGGGGTTATCCTAATAGCCCGAGGGCTGTTCAAACCCTTCATGATAGTAAACGAAGGGTGACAGAAAAAAGATCAATTATTTTTTAAATTTTTGCAGCTTGTTGAACTACTATTGCGTGACGCTTTGCAAGACGCTGATGATTTTTGTCGTAGCCACCGCCAATTACGGTGGCTACGGGAATACCATGTTTATGGCACAACCCTAAAACCAGCGCATCTCGCTTTGCAATGCCAAGCCAAGATATATCGAGTTTTCCAAGGCTATCTCCTTGCCAAACATCGACCCCTGCATCATAAAAAACAATATCAGGGTTAAGGTCCAGCAGCAAAGACTCTAGCGTGTTCGCTACGATATCGAGGTAGCGGCTATCTGTTAAACCAATATCTAACCCTATATCTAAGTCACTTTGGTGTTTACGAAATGGAAAATTCTTTTCACAGTGAATTGAGCAGGTGAATACGTACGGGTTGTGCTTCAGCATAGCTGCTGTGCCATCGCCTTGGTGAACATCTAAATCAAAAATGAGTGCATTGGTGATCTTTTGTGTGTTGATAAGCTCTGTTGCGGCAAAAGCAAGGTCATTTACCATACAAAAGCCAGAACCAAAATCGAAATGTGCGTGATGTGTGCCTCCTGCAAGATGGCAAGCTGTACCGTATTGCAATGCTAACTCTGCTGTTTTCAGTGTGCCAAGTGGCGCAGTAAAGGTACGTGCCATCAGTGCATCTGACCACGGTAAGCCAATTCTTCGCATTGCCTTTGGGTCAAGTCGATTATGCCACAAGTCCCAAAGGTACTGTTCACAATGCACCAACTCAAGAGGCGATGGCGAGCCAAGCTCTGGCTCATAGACATTATTTTGTATTAGCCCTAGTGTCTTGAGCTCTTGATATAGACGTGCAAACTTACTCATCACAAAGCGATGTTGCGGATCAAAGTTAAATGAGTAATTGGGGTGGTAAACCAGCGGTAAGTTTGGGTTGTTCAAAAAAAGCTCAGGAAAAGTTACAAATAGGTATGTTAACCATTGTATTAGCGAACGGCGCTATTTTGAAGCATGGGAAGACACAAATCGTATGGACTGACATACTGCCACGTCTTCGTACTGTCCGTTTGAGTAAGCAAATAGAAGCATAGTTACCTCACTCTAGTTAGTAATTCTCCTCTCCAAATCCCAGCTCTTTTGCTTTTAATGTTGCTTGTGTCCGGTCTCGAACTTGCAACTTTGATAGCAAACAAGATACGGAGTTTCGGATAGTACCTTCCGCTTTATATAAGGTGTTGGCTATTTCTTTATTAGAATAGCCTTTGGCAATTAGCTGTAATATATCTCGCTCGCGGGTGGTCAGTTTGTCTAACGTGAGATCTGGCTTTTCCATTGTCTCAGCCAACTCTTCTTGAACAATAATCTCACCTTGATGAACTTGTCGGACAGCGGCGATTAACTCTTCTAATTCTATATCTTTGAGTAAACAGCCTTTGGCGCCAAGCGCCATAGCTTGTTTCAGCTTGGTAGTGTCATTAAACGTGGTGAGAATAATCACTTTAAAATTCACGTTGAAATTATCTAATGCGCTCAGTACATCAACACCATCTAAAGTAGGCATGCGCATATCCAAAAGAACAATATCGGTATTGATCTTATGCTGTCGTACTAGCTGTAAAAACTCGTCGCCACTGCCGCAGTGACCTGCACACACGATGTTATCACTAAGTGACAGCAATGCTCGCATTCCCTGTCGTACAAGCGCTTGGTCGTCGACCAGGTACACCGAAATTTTAGTCATTAGTCGCCCCAAATTGGATAGTTAATGTGACACCTTGTTTGGTTACAACCAACAGGCTGCCACCAAGCTCTTCAATCCGCTCTTGCATACCGACTAATCCATTACCAAAACGTATACTGTTAAGTGTGATACCATTATCACTGATCTTTATGGTTAACCCATTGTGGTTATATACGGCCACCTGCATTTTGTCAGCTTTTGCATGTTTTAATGTATTGGTAATCGCTTCTTGGCAGCACTTTAAAACACAGTTTGCATAACTCAGCTTTTCAAGTAATGGATGATGTTCGTAATCAAGTTCGATGTTCAATCTAGGTATAGATTCAGTTAGTTTGATGAGGGCATCGTATAAATCTATATGCTCATTGCTACGTTTATCACTTACTAGGTCACGAATACACGTAAGTGTCTCTCTGGCTTGCTGGTAACAACTATCAAGCAACTCGTTCAGCGGCTGCGCAGCGGTTCGACGTGCAACGTCTAAGTTGACAATGAGGCTGGTAATTTGGTGTCCAACATCGTCATGTAACTCACGCGCAAGTTGTAACCTTTCTTGCTTAGCAATACTTTGGCTGAGTAGAGACTGGGTTGCAGAAAGCTGACTATGCGCCAGTTGTAGCGCTTCTTTAGCCTCTTGCTCTTTTTGCATTCGCTTGCACACAACAAAAGCAAAAAGTTGAAAGCATGCAAACAACACGGCATTTAAGTATTCAAATCCATTGTGCCAAAAGAAGTGCTGCGAAACGACGTAAAAGCACGATGTAAATATAATGTAGCTAAGTGCAAAGCTAAGGGGCACATAGAATGCCAGTATACCGACAACTTTTACATTATAAATGAGATGGATGGCAGCAGGCGAAGTGATACTGATAGACTGGATCAGTATTGCAAGTACAACGAGCATTGCATATCTTGCCTTATATCCATAGTGCTTTTCAGATTCGTTGATACATAATAATACCAATAGCAGTATTGCGATATGCTGAAACCAAGGCAGCCACTGAACACTTTGCTTTACATACGTTAAGCTCGGTATAGCAACCGCTAGCCAAGTGACAAGCGTTGTTATTAGCCAAGAAGTTGGGTAGCGAAAAAAGCCAGGCATCTAGTTACTCCTACCCAACAGCTGTTATTGGGTATCGTTATTCCTTTATCACTCAATAAATTACCCTATCAAATAAATATGACGCTGTGATGATGACGAATGTCACAACTTTTACCTTATGAATAAAATTGCAATATTTGTGACATCCCTAATCCTGCTCTATCTTTATGTAATAATCTTTTCATAATTAGGGATACGTGCGATGAAAAGTGTCAAAGCAAAACTGATCATAGCAGTCACGGTTGGGTTAGCGGTGATGTTAGTCGGGGCCATGATTACCGTTTTTACGATGAAACAGGTTTCCGAGCAATATGATGAACTTATCGACAATGAGTTGACGGCCAGAGAGCAGATTAATTTAGTGCTGGATGACTTTAAAACTCAAGTACAAGAATGGAAAAATGTACTAATTCGAGGTAGTGATCCTGCTTTATTAGATAAATATTGGACAAGATTTGAAGCGAAAGAGCGTAACGTTCAGTCACAGGTGGACACAATTTTATCGCGCTACACATTGCCACAGTCTCTTCAAGATAAGCTTAAAAGCTACCAAGAGGAGCATCTCATATTAGGACAAAAGTATCGTGAGTCTTTTGCTGTATTTAAACAATCAGGGTTTGATACTCAACTAGCAGATCGCCTTGTTCAAGGAATTGACAGAAAAGCAAGTGCTCACTTACTTGAAATAAACAAACAGATCAACACCCTTGTTGAAGAACGTACAGCCGTGACTGTAGCGACGAAGCATCAGGTGATCCTGTTAAGCACGATCGGCTCTATTATAAGCGCATTGCTGACTTTAGCGCTGTTGACATGGTATATGCAGCGTTTAATTACGCGACCAATTCATCATGCTTCTGTTGTTGCTAAAGCTATTGCACAGGGACGACTCGACAATGAGGTTGAAGTTCACAGTGACGACGAAATTGGTAACTTACTACTCAACCTGCGGCAAATGCAAACTAACCTACTTGACGCGACTAAAAAACTAGAATTACAAGCTCGAGAAAATCAAAGGATCCGTTATGCGCTCGACAATGTAGCGGCTCCTGTGATGCTATGTGATGACCACAATCAAGTTATTTATGTAAACCGTCAATGTGAGGCTTTATTCCAGCGCTATCAAGCACAACTAGAGTTACCACCGCAAGTAGTACACAGCGCGATTCCCAGTGCATTACTCCATAGCTCAGATGCCCTTGCGCAAGCCGCCGGGTCGCTAGTAAAGCAACTGGAGTGGGAATGGTGTGTTGACACCGTCATTATTGCAGCGACGGCCAACCCGGTCACTGATCAAAATGGTGTGTTGCTTGGAACCGTGTTTGAATTTGCAGATTTGAGTCAAGTAAGACGCGCCGAAAAACAAGTTGAACAGCTTATTCAATCAGCATCTGATGGCAAGCTGTCTGAACGTGTGAATTTGGAAGGCTATGTCGGTTCAATGAAGCTGATTGCCAATGGTTTAAATAAACTGCTTGATGCAGTAGAGCAACCTATAAAACAAACAAAACAGCACCTCATCGCACTTTCTAAAGGAGAGATCCCTGAGCAAGTTAATACGCAATTTAAAGGCGAGTTTGCCCAGATCCATACCGCATTAGAACATGCAACGGCATCCCTATCGCTACTGATTGAAGATACGTATAGCTTGGTTGCAGCAGCAGGCAAAGGAGCCTTATCTACACGTGTTGATGAAACCAAGCATCAAGGTGAATTTAGAAAAATTATCCGTGGTGTTAATGAAACATTAGATGCGGTATCAAAGCCCGTAGCATTGACGAGTGACTACCTAGAAAGTATAGCAAATGGCCAACTTCCAGAGCTAAATAAAGCTGGCTACAAGGGCGAATTTGAGCGTATTTATCAAAGCTTGGTGCGTAGTATTGATGCGATTGAGAAAATGCTGACAGATGCAGAGAAACTTGCAGAAGCTGCCAGCGAGGGGGATTTACATCATCGAGCAAAGGCTGATACACATCAGGGCGCTTATGCCAGCATAATTTTGGCGATGAATAAGACCTTAGACTCCATTGAAGCACCACTAACTGAGTGTATGAATGTGATGGACGGCCTGTCGCAGGGAAATTTAACACGACAAGTCGAGCAAAGTTACAGTGGAGATTTTGCCTTGCTGAAACAGTCTGTGAATACCAGTGTTGCGAATTTGGCAGATATGATCCAAAAACTGATTGCGATGGCTGAGTCGATCACTGTTTCAGTTCAGCAGATCACCACAGGTATCGAAGAGCTAAGTGAGCGCTCATCTTCACAGGCTGCTTCTATTGAAGAAACACGTGTATCTGTGGGAGAAATCACCGAAACCGTACATTCTAATGCGAGTAATGCACAATCAGCGAACCAACTTGCAATTTCGGTTAATCAACAAGCAAAACAAGGTGGAGAAGTGGTCGAAGCGACGATTGGGTCAATGGCAGAAATCACGAAAAGTGCGAGCGAAATCCTTACGGTGATAGAGGTTATTGATTCAATTGCTTTTCAAACCAATTTGTTGGCGCTTAATGCGTCTGTTGAAGCTGCAAGAGCTGGAGAAAAAGGCAAAGGGTTTGCAGTAGTAGCTGCTGAAGTGAGGAATTTAGCATTACGCAGCGCAAGTGCCTCAAAAGACATTTCAAAGCTTTTGAGCGATAGTACCAGCAAGGTGAAGCAAGGCTCGAAATTGGCTTCAGAGTCAGGCAAAACCTTGAAAACCATAGTTGAAAATGTCTATGGTTTAGCCTCACAAGTGCAAACAATAGCAGAAGCTTGTGATACACAATCTTCTGGCATTGAGCAAATCAACCTTGCAATTAAGCAAATTGATGGCATTACACAGCAAAATAATACATTGGTTGAGATGACCAACGCCTCAGGACTTTCTTTACTGAGTAAAGCGAATGAGCTTCGCGATATGGTTGAGCAGTTTGATATTGGGAAATCCAAAACCGAATTAATAAAATGTGTGGGCTAACAAGACCTTATACCAATTTGACTTAATACTTGCTCAATTTGAAGGAGGAAATTTGACGCTAACAGCGTTAAAAATTTCTTATTTAGAACAACTAAATAGCAAAATTTTTGCCTGGTTATCGACAAAATTTTCTCGCCTCAAAATAGACCACTTAATTAAGAAAACTGGTATTACCAATAAGACAGTTTGTCTTTGATAAAGTCTTTACTATAAGTATTGTTTAATTCTGGCAGGGTGACCCGTTAAGGTGGGCGGTCACCATTTGCGCAACACTGTGCTTCAACCAATGAGGTCCTTCATCTGACATATCGTTATGCTTTGCTTTTGCTATGGTCACTACGCAGCTATGATACTTTTTAAGCTCTTCGTTATTTGGCAATACGCCCGGATCTGCTGGGAAATCACTTGCTCGGATGGAAAGCACCTTGATTTTTGGATCCCTTGGTAGCGGTACGCGGCGGTGATCCAATGTAATAATATGATCAGCAAATGTAGCACCATGATTGATAAGCCATGCGGATATATCTCCACCATTGGAATGTCCAATAAGCAATACTTTATCGAAGTTATACGCTGGAAGCTGAATTTTAAAATGGGCGCGAATAAAAGATAAGGTGTCTGCACCTCTTTGCCAATTTTCAGCGCGTGTTTCGTATAAGTTACCTTCTACAGACAGCGGTGGATCGCTTGGTAATTCGTGTCCAACCGCGACGACTAAATAACCGGCTCGATTGAGCGTTTTCGTCAAAAATTGGTAGTCTTTATGCGACACTCCATACCCTGCACTTAACATTGCAACGGCGCAGCGAGCAGTGGGTGAGCAGTCAACCGCGTTATCAGGAAAGTAGGTTTCAATGGGGATCTCTCTATCACGAGAGGGATCTGTTACTGTTTGTGCAAGTGCACAAAAAGGTAGAAAAAGTAAGCAGATTACTAACGCTCTTAACATGTATGCAGTCCTAAAAATGGCGGCGTCTAATTGCTACGCCGCCTTTGGTTGGTGATTAATATCAATTAGACTTAATACTTGCTCAATTTGAAAGAGTAAACCTGACGCTAACCGCGTTAAAAATTTCTTATTTAGAACAACTAAATAGCGAAATTTTTGCCTTGCCTACAGGATATAGGTACCTTGGCGTGAGCAGGACGCGGAAGCGGTGTTACCGACAAGATTTTCTCGCCTCAAAATAGACCACTTAATTAAGATAATTGGTATAAATATAATTTTGTTTTAGGATAATTATTGGTTGCCCTTAGCTATTATCCTTTGTCGAAGTTTTAAATCGACTTTGTGTCAACACTGTTGGGTATAACTACCACAAGCTCAACTTAATTGGTTTAAAAATGCCGTTATTGAACTTAATTCTCTTTGCTTTTTATTGACGCATGTTTTTGTAGCTAACTCAAGCTGTTGCAAACTCTTTTCTAGCCCATCAATATCGGAACGCATCGGTTCGAAAAACTGCTTAGCTTGATTGAGGTGTGATGTATCACAACGCGAAAATAAATAGAAAGGTAACCTTGGAACCGCAAATGGCGGGAGTTTTGTTTTAAGGCTTGTAAAGTTGTTATAAAACCATTTTTGATAACGCGCTTTTCGCGCTTTACCTTGTTTGTTACCCGCTAAGATATACCCTAAATCAGAGGCCGTGACCTGCTTAGTGAGCGCATACTTAAGCATTTCTTGTTGCAAAGCTGGCTCACCAAAATAACCCATCGCTGACAGCAAGTGCGTACGTTTGCTTGGATTATTCGTTGACTCAAACTGCTGCTGATATGCCTTTAATAGCTCAGCACTGCCATAATAAGCTGCTATTTTTAAAAAGCTTTCTACTAGGTATGGGTCAACCTTATCTGCGTCGCTGAGATAAAGTAGTGCTTGCTTTTTGGCGTGGGTAATAATCTCGCTATGCTTAGTCTCAAAAGCCAGTATTTCTATTAGCTGAGCGCGGATCTCAGAGCTAGCTGGCTGCTCCTCTTTAGTCGCTGTTAGCCCATAATGCTTAAATGCAGGCTCAATATAGGTGGCAAAAAATGCCGCCCAGCGCTTTTGGTCAATATTCTCTTTATACAAATGATATTGACTGAGTAAACTCGTCAATGCGGTTTTAGCGACCTCAGGGTGGTCATCATTAGTATAGTGGCCTAATGTTGTCATGAGGGTGGCAGTATCAATCTTTCCGGCATCTAATAGCGCCTCGACATTATCAAGCACATCCAGTTTTTCACGTGTATTGAGCTTGCTGGTGGCGTGCTGCGTTAAGCCAATGAGGTTTTCTGATGAAAGCTGCCAGCGGTAGTAACCTGTGACATTGGCATTAGGTAATATCCACTCAGGTTCAAATGCCAGCGTGACTTGCTTAGATTGTGCGTCGAGTAGCAGCGATGTGGTGGCCGATTGTTCCCCTTTCCCATAACGTAGAATGATTGGAATGTGCCAAGTTTGAGATGGTACTGTTTGCCCGTGAATAGCAAAACGTTGTTGTGATATTGTCAGTGTTGCGCCATTTTTTTCCACGGTTAGAAGTGGAAAAGAAGCTTGAGAAACAAAAGAGTTTAACACAGCGGCAACCTCTTTATTCGAGACTTTACTCAATGCGCTCCAGAGATCTTTTGCCTCGGCATTTTTATGTGCATACTGGCGGACATAGTTTCGCATGCCTTGCTTAAAAACGTCCTCTCCTAACCATTGTTCGACCATATACAAAATGGCACTGCCTTTACTGTAAGCTAGCCACAAGCCATCCATAATGTCTGCTTCGGTATTGATTGGTTTTTGAATAGGAGAGGTCGTGGCTTGAGCATCAAAGTCCATCGCGTAGTGTTGCAGCAATGCCAAGTTAGATTCCAGTTCAGGATGGAGTTGGTGGGTGATTTTGGATGCAATCCATGTCGCAAATGCTTCGTTGAGCCATAAATCGTTCCACCACTTCATTGTTACTAAATTTCCATACCATTGATGCGCTAACTCGTGAGTAATAATATTGAGGTGATCAATACGAACACGTTGAGTTGAACGAGCTGGGTCGATAAGTAAAATATCTTCTCGGTATGTTACTAGGCCTGCGTTTTCCATTGCTCCAAAAGGAAACTCAGGTACGGCGACTTGATCCAATTTTTTATAGACATAGGGAATGTCAAAATACTTTTCCAGTGCTGTTAATATTTTTGGCGTATTTTCAATGCTATATGCGGCAAGACTTGACTTGTTTTGCGGTGTAATTAGGTTTCCAGGAACAGACATTCCCGGTACTTTTAGCACTTCAAATGGTCCAACCGCGATCGCTAGTGAATAGGATGGTAGTGGAAGTGTTTTATCAAAGTAATGAGTAACCAGCCCTTTTGATTTTGTTGTTTTTAGCAATGGTGTATTGGTAAAGACTTTTTGATCTTCAGGCGCTGTGATGGTTATTTTAAAGGGGATCTTATATTCAGGTTCATCAAATACAGGAAATGCACGGCGTGCGTCGCTCATTTGAAATTGGCTGAATAGATAGGGAACTCCATTATCAATCGTTTTATATAAACCAACACTTTTCCGATTATAAGGTGCAGTATAATCCATCGTCAGGGTGTAACGACCTTTGGGGAAGCTATGCTCACAGCTGAGCTTAACTTTACCAGTTTTAAGCATTTGACTTTCAAGATTGCAAAATTGTTTACCGTTTAATTTTGCGGTTTCAATGTTGTAATCAAGGCCGTTAACTTCAATGAATGACGTCTCGTTTAAAACCTCAAGTGTAATGACTGTACTGCCCGAAAATACATCTTTTCTGGGATCTAAATTAAAAGCCACAGTTTGCGATAGTGGCTTTGCTACTGGTGCCAAGCGATGGAGTGCTGCGTTATCCTGTGCGAGAGATACGGTACTTATCATTAACAAGACAGCACCGACTGAATGATGTGTATTTAGCATAAAATTCCTTGCCTATTGTGATAGTGTTATTTTTGCTTGGTTAATTATCAATTTGACCAGAAAACCCCTAAATAAAACAGGTGAGTCGCAATGCTGCTTCTGTGTCAGCATGGCTTTCTTACATCATGGCGATAAGTTAAATTAACCTGAGCTTCGGATAATTAATGCCTTCCTAGCAGCCAGTTTTAGCGCTAACTGCGTTAAATTCACCTCCAATAGTCAGCTATTGGTACGTAAGTTCGCCTTGCCTACAGGATGTAGTTACCTTAGCGAGAGCAAGACGCGGTAGCGGTGTTTCCCCCAAAACTGTATAACTAGAGAAGGGATAATTTAATGTGGTTTTGAAAACAATGAGTTAGCCCACTCCTTATCCAAACCTCAGGTTAAATTGAGCAAAAAATATTATTATTATAAGGGCTTGTTGATCTTTACCGTTTTACTTTTTTCTCCTGAGTGAGTTTTAGTCGCAGCGCTTGGTTTGCCGTTTAGTGATCTAGGCAACTGTTGAGCAACAATGAACTAAGTGCACTCAAGTGAACCCAAACTGCTGCAAAAACAAACTTGAAAGATAAACAGAGCCCAATTTTTCAGCACGTTGAATGGCTTATCGATACCAAACAATCGCGGTGAGCAGGGGTTACCTGCGTCCCCTTTACCATAACAATTTCTCTGTCTATAGGTAGGCAATTTATCGTTAGATTTTATGTAACAAAAAGTGTTCTTCAACAGCTTTTGTGTTTCACCTTGAAAGTTAACTACTGGGCAGTTTAAATAGCAAAAATACAAATGTATTGCGCGTTTTAGTATCTAATGTGCTCAAGGTATACCACGGCTAAATAAGCAAATTTACGTGCAAAATGTAGGTGGCTCGAAAAGTAATAATTATCGAGCGCTTGGCTATTTATGCTTTATCACGTGTTCAAGTTTTAAGTATGAGCCAATGAAATTTAACCAGTTCACGAGCGTCCATTTAGGCTTGGGTTTGCTGTAGTGCATCGTCTTTCCTTTACTAATTTTACGAAATCAATAACTGTATATTGGTTCAAAATATGGCAGGATACCAACGATGTTTAATTACAATTAATATAAGTTGAACTTATGGATAAGAGGCTCAGATACCTAAATGCGTTACGTTGCTTTGAAAGTGCAGCTAGGTTGCAAAGTTATACACAAGCCGCATCAGAATTGAATATTACACAAGCTGCGGTGAGCCAACAAATGCGCCAACTAGAAACAGCCCTGGAAGTTAAATTATTTGTTAGAAAAGGTCGTAACATGCACCTAACTGAAGCCGCTGAGGTACTGTTGACGTCAACTCAAGGTGCATTTAACCGTCTAATTGATGGCTTAAATCAGATCCAAATGCAAGAAATGGCAGGGAGTTTAACTATTACTTCAACACAGTCATTTTGTTCATTATGGTTAATGCCCAATTTATGCTCCTTCTATGACGCTTATGATGATATTCAAATTCGTGTACTTGGCTCTAACCGCTTAGAAGACATCAGGCTTAATCATATTGATGTAGCGATCCGGTTCTCAACTAAGGCCGATTTAGCTTGCCCTATAGGACTTGAACAGATTTACTTGGGGGGAGATAAAAGTTACCCAGTTTGCTCAGCAAATTATAAAGCAAAACTCGATCTTAAAACGCCCGCGGATTTAGCAAGATGCGATTTAATCCATCACGATGACAATAAAGTGAGCTGGAAGGAGTGGTTTGAGGCGCAAGGTTTATGTGCCACGAGTGCTTGTGCAAAAGGGCCGCATACACGTGTTTCATCCAATGATTTAGCGCTGAGTGCAGCATTAAAAGGGCAAGGCGTTGCATTGGTTTCTAAGGAATTATTTTTAGACTTTCAACAAGCAGGGCTTATTGTACAGCTTTTTGATATTCCGCACCCTGTAGTTTGGCAGCGTTATGTACTTTATGACCCTCATTCACCTAAACGCAAACGTATTCAAGTATTTATAGACTGGCTAATCGACAGCCTTCCTTAAATAGCGCTAATCGGTATGCGCACTAACAAAGTCATATTATGTCTTTCTTATGGCTAGTTTTCACGTTTTTCGCATAAATTCGCTTTGCTTACTTTGGGAGGCACCTAGCTACCGCTAAGGTACCTACATCGATGTAGGCAAGGCAAAAATTTTGCTATTTAGTTGTTCTAAATAAGAAATTTTTAACGCTATTAGCGTCAGATTTACGCCTTCAAATTGAGCAAGCATAAAGTCTAATTGGTATAAGTATTGCCATTACCTGGTTGTGTTAATTTTTGGTTTTTATTTTGTGTCTTTTTTGTGTTGTTTGTATATTGCGTGCAATCGCTATAAAAAGGAGGTACACTGCCAATAAGTTGCTTAACGGACAAATTAAAAGGACATTAATTTGAAATTTATTATTTCGCTATTTCCAGCACTGATCTTAACCAAAGTGGTCTTTTATGTATGGGATTTCGATTATCTCATGATAGGTGAACCCTTGGATGTTGGTAAGTTGCTAATAGATATTAGTGTGTTCGGTTTTTTCTATTTTATTGCGCTTTTAGCATACGATCACTTCTTTGGTGAGAAGCTACAATTGGAGCGCTCATCGGCAAAACAAGTTGTTAATAAAAAGAGAGGCAGTTCAACCTAATATTTACACTTCTCCTGTTTTGGTTTAACGATTTTTGAATGTACATGTCAATTACTTCTACATGGTCAACTCACTTATAATTGTTGGGTATAATTTACATCCCTCTGCATTTTTTATCTTCTATACTGTAAATAATTCTCTAACTAACTATGGCCAGAGCTAGTTGTTAGTCCAGCAACGCATAATATTACGAGACAACCGATTAGATGCGAACGCCTGATTAGCGCTGGTGTTACCCCCGTTCTCTCTGGCTAGATAAGGAAGTAAGTTTATTGCTGGCATCATTGTTGCTGCTACATCGTATTCATCACGTCTAGGAGAAAAATATGGATTTATTGAGAGTTATTATCGCAATTTTACTGCCACCTCTGGGGGTTTTCTTACAAGTAGGCCTTGGTGGTGCTTTTTGGTTGAACATCCTGCTTACGTTACTTGGATACATTCCGGGGATTGTGCATGCTGTATGGGTCATTGCTAGAAGGTAACAAGCGTCACGGTCATCTTTGCAGGTCTGCCGCTTAACCTGCAAAGATCTCAATGATGATGGGGACAACTGAAAGTACCAAGAGCATTGCCATTATAAAATTAAACCACCGACGTGCTTTAGCACTCTTTAAAACATGTTGGAGTGTTGAACCGAACACCAGCCAAACTCCCACGCAGGGAAACGACACCAAAAGAAAGACGACACTAATCATGACATGCTGATATGTAAACTCTGTACCCGTCGTTGTATAAGTTGAAACCGCCCCAACTGCAACTATCCACGCTTTAGCGTTCACCCACTGAAATAATGCACCTTTTAGAAATGAAAATGGCATTGTGTGGGTTTCGGCGAGTTTGATACTTGATGACTTGGCAATTTGATATGCGAGGAAAAGCAGATAAACAACGCCTATACACTTGAGTAAATAATGCAGTATGGGATAGCGGGCAAACAGTGTTGCAAACCCAAGACCGACTAGCAGTAGCATGATGGCAAAGCCTGCACATATACCACTAAGTAATGGGATACTGTTTTTGAACCCAAAGTTCATGCCTGACGACATCACCATGATGTTGTTGGGTCCGGGGGTTACTGAAGAAGCAATAGCAAATAAGGTGACTGCAATCAGATAATCCAAGTTTCTTTCCTTAATACTTGTCACTTTACTTTTTTATATCACAACGCAGTAGAAAGCAAATTAAACCTCGAGTTGTTTTTTATTTTGTTATAATGTAGCATTTATTAAAGTTATAACATCACATATGTATGAGTAGGACTCTTTCATGGTACTAAAAGGTAAACTTTTGGCTGTTGCCATTTCTGCACTTGTTCTTTCTGCTTGCGGCGGTACTGAACACACAATTGTAAAAGCTGAGTCATCAACTCATGATGATAGCAGCCACAATGATGATCACGATGCCGATCACCACACTAGTAATACAGATACACTGGGTCGTATCCTAGTTACTAGCGCTGAGAGTAACGTTGTCAATTTGTATTCAGCAGCAGATAAGTCATTAATTGATGCAATCGGTGCGACTAGCTACCCACAGTATATTTACCCGTCAGAAAATCATCGCTTTGCAATTTTAGTACAGCGCGATGAGGGTAGAGTTGAATTTGTTGATGGTGGCTTATATCGAGAAGCACACGGTGATCATTATCATGCCTATCAACATGTGCCTGCTTTGGTTGATTTTCAGTTAAGTTCGGTAAAGCCTACTCATGTAACCGTTGGCGAGTCAGGTATTGCGGTATTCTCCGATGGTGACGAAGAAACGGCGCAAAATGCAGGCGTTACTATGTTTAGTGAGCATCACATTAGTGGCGAGCAAAGTGAGGCCGCAACACTGCAATATAACACCTATATGCACGGCGCTGCGCAAGCTAGAGGCGAGTATTTGGTCAGCACTATAAGAGCACCAGAGAGTGAAACGTCACTGCCTTCGCAAATCGGTTTGTATCATGCCCATGGCGACCACTTCCATCAAGCGCAAGTATTTGACTTGAACTGCCCTGCTTTACATGGCAGTGCACAAAACGAAGATGTTGTTGCGTTTGCGTGTGCTGACGGTGTTGCACTTATCAGTCAGCAAGGCTCAAGCTTTAACGCTACTAAAGTAACAAACCCCGACTTTTTTGCACAGGGGCAGCGGATCTTCGCCATAAAAGGGCATCATGAAGTAAACCAGTTTATCGCTGCTGCCGGTAATGATCTTGTTCTGCTAGCGCCAGCAACTGGTCATATTGAGAAGTTGGAGTGGCAAGCGAGTGAACAATATCGTATTGCTAGCTATGGCTTTAGTTTTGGTGGAGAGCACTTGGTAGCAATGGACACCGCGGGTAAATTGAGCGTTTTCACAGCCCATGAGCATGACAATGAACAGCACTGGGAAATAAGCGGTGTGACTCAAGTGAGTGATGCTGATCTTACCGCCATGCCGACAGGCCACAAATTTCAAATGACATTTTCTCAAGCAGAGCAAGCGGTCTACGTGAGTGACCCAATTGCTCAGCAAATTAAAAAATATGACTTAGCATCAGCAACATTGCAAGACACTATTGAGCTTGACTATGTACCTGAAAAGCTTGTTTGGTTAGGTATTGCTGAAGAAGCGTCTCACGACCACGAATAACTCCCTCGACGAGTTCTATTAACCCATGTATGTGGGTTGATATAACACACTGTAGATAGTGGTTTTGCCACCTTAGTAACGCTAAGGTGGCATTTTTTTGGCGTTAAAGAATAGAGGATGAATTCGGTAATAATGTGCCTAGTTAACACTTGCTAATTTGAAGGAGTAAACCTGGCGCAAGCTGAACTACTGGCGCTTGCTAGAGTACCAAGCCCTAATAACAATACATATTAGCGCTTTGCGTTATAAGTATAGATGTTGCGTTCAGCGACAGAGCCATTCATTGTTGTGGTGTAATTTGCGACCAATTCAAAACCGTGGGTGCTAAACAGATGATTTACAGCTAATGCGTCCACGCGACAGCGTGTATGGATCTCTTGCTGAGCTTCACTTAATGCAGCGTGTAATAGCTGCTTACCAATGCCTTTACCACGAGTTTCGGTGTCTACCATAAAATTAGAAATATATAAGCCAGTTTGTAATTTGAAACGTGCTCTATCTTTAAAGTGTGCTATTGGTACAATAGACAAACTACCGATCAATTTTTGTGTTGAGGTATCAAAAATCACATGTACATCGCCTTCTGTGATTTCTTTTATCATCAGTAAACGGATCTCAGCACTATCAATTTCCTCATTACGAGGAGGGGCTGAAAAGGTTGCAATGTACAACTCAGTCAGTTGTTCAACTATCTCATCGGTTGGTGTAGAAACACGTTCTATCATGCCCTAATGGCTCCTGTTTTAAGTTTTGTTAGTATAGCTGGTGAGTAAGTGCTCAATATTGCGTTTAAATAGCTCACTTGCGTGTTCGGTTAATATAGTGTTTTTTGCGATGGCATGTCCTAAATACAAGTTGTACAACTCGTAAGCTGCACACTGAGGATCCAACTGAGGGTTAAAAATACCAGCACGAATACCGAGCTCTACTTTGTGTTTTATGTAACCAAAAAGCCGATTATGCTGCTCGGTAACTTTTTTGTGAATTGGGCTATTGGTATGGCAGTTAAACTCAACCAAGGCTTTTATAAAAGGACAGGTTAAATGTGGCTCGTTAAATAACTCACGTGTCCAATCAGCCCAAATAGAGAACAGTTTTGTTAACTGAGTCAGTGGATCGTCATCTCTTGCTGGCGCTACAACGTGAAGCATAAACTGCGATTCGCAGTAATCTAAAATCGCCAGCTGCATATCTTCTTTACTGTCAAAGTGAGAGATAAGTCCACTGCGAGATAAGCCACAAAGTTTTGCCATAGCGCCGATAGTTACTTCAATCAAGCCATATTGGCTACTAAAGCGCATCCCTTGTTCTAATATGCTTAGCCGTGTTTTCTCGCCTTTATTCATCAGTTATGCGGTTATTCTTTGAGTAATACTTTTGATAATGCCAGTATCGCCTAAAATGCGGCGATGTCCAAGGCCTGAAGTTTGAATTAAACGCTCAGGCGCTGTCGCTATGAGTGCATGCACATGCTCAAATGGCGCAAATTTATCCTG
This sequence comes from Pseudoalteromonas sp. McH1-7, assembly GCF_013366255.1. Classification (NCBI taxonomy): domain Bacteria; kingdom Pseudomonadati; phylum Pseudomonadota; class Gammaproteobacteria; order Alteromonadales; family Pseudoalteromonadaceae; genus Pseudoalteromonas; species Pseudoalteromonas sp. McH1-7. Next base: position 137,797 of record NZ_JABWPQ010000012.1, read on the forward strand.
AGTATCGTGAATAAAAGTAGGTTGAAACTGAGACACACTATCATGAAACTTATCTCGAATATGATGCCAGTGAGTACCATATTTAGCCGTAATAGCGTCTAACACTTGGGTTAGCATTTTTTCAGAAATTCCCGCACGGGTTACACGCTCGAACATTAACTCAAAAAACTGTACTGGTGTTGCAATATTGATGATAACACGGTTATGCAAATGGTAATCGGGTAAGTTCATTAATGCTACCGCGCCCATGGAGTGCCCAACTAATGCAACAATTTCATGGCGTTGCGCTTCAAGCTGCTCTATCAAGGTGTCAAGGGCTTCAATAAACGCCAGCAAATGTGCACGTTTACCACAAGATTGACCATGACCTGCATGATCTATGGCAACCACGCAATAGCCTGCTGCGACTAGCTCAGGTATTAAGGTATCGAAACAACTGCTATTATCGGCCCAGCCATGGCTGAGAATAACCGTTTTTGAACCAAGCCCAAAGATGTTCACATGCACACGCCCAAGAGAAGTCAAAATATTCATCTCGCCACTAGGCTTTTTATTTTTAAACTGATAGTCACGTTTACCATGTGGACTCATTAATAGTACTTGCCCAAGCCTTGCCGTTACTGGTGGCGCAAGCGTACACATCAATCCTGTTATCCCTCTGCTTGCACGAGTTAATACAGACCCATCTTTATCGTTAAAGTAGCTGAATTTCATCCTTATCTCCAAAAAAGAACACTTGTACTTTTTTAAAATAGAACACTTGTACTTTTTTGTAAACCGCAATTTTTCGCCACTCGTTTTCTTGCTTAGGATGAATTTACTTGTTTCCAAGAAAGTAAATAGATATGTTTATTATGTTAATGGATGGTGTGAAAAGACAGGGATGGGAATGAGTAACTTTCAGCAGGCAAAGTCATTAGCGCATATTGCGCATCCAGATATTCAGCATGGTAATCATCAAAGTGTATTTGCACACTTGCAGGGGGTAAGCCAGATTAGCGCGGTGCTAGCAACTAAAATAGGCTTTACTGAGCAAGGACAGTTAATCGGTTTACTGCATGATTTTGGTAAATACAGCAGCGCATTCCAGCATTACATGCGCCTTATTATTCAAGAGCAAACAGACTATAACCCTGATAATGATGAAGGAAGTACTGAAAGTTCCGCGAGTAAAAGTCTAAAAGGTAAAATTGACCACTCCAGTGCGGGGGCGCAGTGGGTCTATCAGGCATTACTGGCGCATTTGGACAAGTTACAGCAACAAGACAAAACGCTAGTGCCTTTCGGCCTTACAATTGTACAAGCGTTAAGTATCTGTATCGCATCTCACCACAGTGGATTAATTGATTGCTTGTCAAAAAATGAGCATGTGTTTGCTAATCGGATCAAAAAACACGACGACTTAACGCACTTGAGTGAATGCGTAGAAAAAGCTGATCCTGAAGTACTTACGCAAGCACAATCTCTTGCCAGCTATAACGGTCTTTTTAAGTGCAGTCAAAATCTTAAAAGTATGTTTCAAAAGTACGAGCTTTCTGTAATTGAGCAGGATTATTATTTTGGCATGTTTACCAAATTGCTATTTAGCTGCTTAATTGATGCCGATCGGATCGACAGTGCGGACTTTGAGCAACCAGATAATCGAGCTGAACGCTTTAAGCCAGCTGATTGGGGGCTGGCATGCGATAAAATAGAAAGCTTCATTGCTAAGTATGTACCTGTTAACCCGATAGACCACATTCGCTCAGAAATATCAGAAAACTGCGTTAATCGCGCTCAAGAAGAGATTGGTATTTATAGCTTAACGGTACCTACCGGTGGTGGAAAAACTTATGCGAGCCTGAGATTCGCACTGCACCATGCCAACAGGCACAACCTTGATCGGATTATCTATATTATTCCATTTACTTCAATTATCGAGCAAAACGCCGCGGCTATTCGTGATGTACTCAAGGGGCTAAATACAGACGATTGGGTGTTAGAGCACCATTGTAATTTGGAACCAGAGCAACAAACGTGGCGCTCAAAGCTGGCCTGTGAAAATTGGGATAAGCCCATCATACTGACCACCATGGTGCAATTTCTTGAAACAGTATTTGCAAGTGGTACACGTGGCTCAAGGCGATTACACCAGCTTAGTAATGCGGTGCTGGTGTTTGATGAAATTCAGACACTTCCCATTCGTTGTGTGCACTTATTCAATAATACCCTTAATTATTTGACGCGTTTTTGCCGCACCACAGCACTGATGTGTACAGCAACTCAACCTTTACTTAATCAATTACCACAACAGATAAAGCATTTAGGTGAGCTGCAATTACCACGAGAAAATGAATTAACTCCAAATATTGCCGAGCTTTATCAGCAATTGGAGAGAGTAAGTATACAAGACATCACTAAAAAAACAGGGTGGAATGCAGCTGAAATCACCGAACTTATTCAAAAACAGCTAGCGGCAGAGCAAAGCTGTTTGGTGATTGTGAACACCAAAGCGTGGGCTAAAACTCTATTTCAAGCGTTGCAACACCAAGTTAGTGATGAAATGGCAATATTCCATCTAAGTACGGGAATGTGCCCAGCGCATCGTAAAGCGATTTTAGATGAGATCAGAATGCGGTTATCAGAGGGGGTGATGACACTTTGTATCAGTACACAACTTATTGAAGCGGGTGTTGATGTCGATTTTGGCTGTGTGATCCGCTTTGTGGCTGGCCTTGATTCTATTGCTCAGGCGGCGGGGCGTTGTAACCGTAATGGTAAGCAGCAAAAAGGTAACGTGTTTGTGCTTAATCCAAATGACGAGAATATTGGCATGTTACACGATATTAGGACTGGAATTGCAGCCACAAACCGCATATTTACGGAGTTTGATGAAGCTGATTTACTAAAACCAGAGGCGATGGAGCGGTACTTCCAATACTACTTTTTCGAGCGTCTTAAGGAGATGACATATCCACTCAAGGGCGGCCAAAGCTTACTGAATTTGTTAAGTAGCAATCTAAATAATATCAACCCAACACAGTTTACTTTAAAGCAGTCATTTATGACTGCCGCCAAACAATTCAAAGCGATAGATGCGCCGATCCACTCAGTGATCGTGCCATTTAATGATGAAGCGCAATCCATCATCACACAGCTATGTGCTATCAATAAGGCTTTTGATGCTGTGACCTTTCACAATTTATTAAAAGCCGCGCAAAAGTACAGTGTGAACATTTTTCCTAACGTATGGCAAAAGCTCAATGAGCAACAGGCTGTATACCCAATCGCGCAAGACGAAGCTGTGTTTTATTTAAGTGAAGCATTTTACAGTCAAGATTTTGGCTTGAGCCTAGAGGTAGCAAATGCTCAGCAAGATTTAATTTTTTAAAAAATAATTGTGTTTTTAACAAGGAGAGCTAAGTGAAAAACAGTATTAGCTTTAGATTATGGGGAAGGTACGCATTGTTTACCGATCCTATAACAAAAGTAGGAGGTGAAAAATGCACATACCACCTTCCAACTTACGAGGCAATAAAAGGGGTACTAAAGTCAATTTACTGGAAGCCGACGCTTGTTTGGCATGTTGACCGAGTTAGGGTGATAAAACCACTACGCACTCAAACCAAGGGTACCAAACCATTAAACTGGAGCGGGGGAAATACCTTGGCTTATTACACCTTTTTGCATGAGGTTGAATACCAAGTAGAAGCCCATTTTGAGTGGAATGAGCACCGACCTGAACTAGCACGAGATAGGGTTGATGGAAAGCACTTTGCCATAGCAAATCGCATGCTTGAAAAAGGTGGCCGACAAGACATTTTTTTAGGCACTCGTGACTGCCAAGGATATGTTGAGCCTTGCGTGTTTGGCGAAGGAGAAGGCGCTTACGACAACATTGACGAGCTAGGTTTTGGCCTAATGTTCCACAGTTTTGGGTATCCTGATGAAACCGGCAACAACGAATTGACCAGCCGATTTTGGCATGGCGTAATGAAAAACGGAGTGATTGATTATCCTCATGTAAGCGCATGTCCGGTTACGCGCCATGTGAGAAAAATGAATGCCAAAAGTTTTGAGCTTGAACATAATATTCAGAGCGCTGAACAAACGGAGCGCTGCCTATGACTTGGTTAACAACACTCTATAAAACTTATGATGAGCTTGAAAAACGCAACGATACATTGCCGTTTGAACAGCAAGTCATGCCGATTTGTCATACTCTTCAAAATGCACACATTCATATTGTCATCAACAATCGAGGTGAGTTTCTTCGTGCTGAGGTGCTTGAAAAAGCGCAAATTGTATTACCTGCAACCGAGCAGTCTGCGGGGCGTAGTAGCGGTTTATGTGCACACCCATTGGCGGATAAAATTCAATACGTTGCGAAAGACTACGCTGATTTTGGTGGGGTTAAAAAGCCAGGGTTTGAACTATATCAAGCGCAATTAAAAGCGTGGTGTGATTCAGGGTATAGCCACCCCGCTGTAACTGCTGTGCTCCAATACATTGCCAAAGGTACTGTGGTAGCAGACCTCATTGCTGAAAAAGTGCTGCATCAGCAAGATAGAAAGTTACTGACAAAGTGGCAAGATGCTGGAGAAGCTCCCACATTACTCAAAACACTACCAAAAGAAAAAGGACTATTTGATCAAGGCTCAGCACTTGTATGCTGGAGCGTAGAAACTCCCGGCGAACCGCAAGCGAAAACTTGGCGTGACCCCAGTATTCAGCAAAGTTGGATTGCTTTTGACAGCCAAAATGGTGATAACTCAGCGTTGTGCTATGCCACCGGAGAAAATAAACTTGTTGCTAGCAATCATCCTGCAAAAATACGCCACAGTGGTGATAAAGCCAAATTAATCTCCGCAAACGACAAAAGCGGTTATACCTTTAGAGGTCGTTTCTTGTCTAATGAAGAAGCGTGCAACATTAGCTTTGAAGTGACACAAAAAGCCCATAATGCACTGCGTTGTTTGTTAACGAAGCAAAGTGTATTTAGAAATGGTGATCAAGTTTATCTGGCATGGGCGGTGTCAGGCAAAACGGTGCCAAAAGCTACCGAACCAGACTTTATTGACTTCGCAAACTTATTAGAAACAAGCAACATTGTTGATCATACACAGGATTTAGGGCGGGAATATGCCAGTCAGTTAACGCGTTATTTTAACGGCATAAAAGTAAAAAACCAATTAGACGATAATGAGCAAATTGCTCTGCTGGGGTTAGACTCTGCCACACCGGGGCGTATGGGTATTTTGTATTATCGTGAAACCATAGCAAAAGAGTTTTTAGCTCGGTTAGAGCAATGGCAGCGAGATCTGGGTTGGCAGCAAAGAGTCAAAATCAACGAGCATTGGCGATGGGTGTATAGCGCACCGAGTTTATTCAGGGTACTTGATGGTGTTTATGGAGACGTGCTTAAGTCAGCCGACACACTAAAGAAAAACCTGATCACACGCTTATACCCCTGCATTGTTGAGGGTAAATCTATTCCGCAAGACATCATGCAAAGCGCTTTTCACCGCGCCATTAACCGAGCTGCTTATAAATCGGATCAAACATGGCTTTGGTTACAAAACGTGGGGATAGCTTGCTCACTGATCAAAGGGTTTTATATCAGAACCACCAATTCAATTCTTCAAAAGGAATACCCAATGGCATTACAACAAGATAATACCAGCCGCGACTACTTGTTTGGTCGCTTACTGGCGGTGGCAAATAAGATTGAAAAAATTGCGCTTTCAAGTAGTGAGACAAACCGTTTAACAACAGCTGAGCGTTTTATGACGCAATTTGTCAACAAACCTTCTGATACTTGGCTGAATATCAGCAATGCGTTAGTGCCTTACCAACAAAGGCTATTTAATAATTACCAAGGATATGACAAAGCAACTAAAACAGTAATTAGTCAAATAACGGATATGTTTGACCCCGCTGACTTTACGTCAAACCAAAAGCTAAGCCCAGAGTTTTTACTTGGCTTTCACAATCAAATGATGTGGTTAGAGAGCCACAAGGTTGAGCAAGGTCTGTGGGTTAAAAAAGTAACTGATACGCAAACAACAGCGCCACTAGAAGAAACCGTTTAAGAAAAGGAATATCACAATGAGCTTACAAAATAAAATCGACTTTGCATTAATTTTTAACGTGTTAAACGCTAACCCAAATGGCGATCCACTCAACGGCAATCGTCCTCGAACAGATTATGATGGTTTTGGCGAAATTACCGATGTTTGCTTAAAGCGCAAAATACGAGACCGTTTGCAAGAAGTGGGAGAGAGTATTTTTGTACAATCTGATGAAAAGAAAACTGACGGTATGACTAGTTTACGCAACCGTGCTGAGTCTGATGAATTTGGGTTAGGTAAAGAGACGTTTAACAGCAAAAAAACAGCGCCTGATGAAGCCGCTAAAAAGTGCTGTGAAAAATGGTTAGATGTGCGTGCATTTGGCCAAGTGTTTGCGTTTAAGGGGACAGGCTCCGATGGCGTATCTATTCCGATCCGCGGCCCCGTCACTATTCAAAGTGCCTTTAGTATTGAACCTGTGAGCATTACGAGTACCCAAATTACCAAAAGTGTCAGCGGTGAAGGGGATGGCAGTAAAAAGTCCTCAGATACGATGGGGATGAAACATCGAGTTGACAAAGCCACGTATGTTGCATTTGGCGCGATGACTCCGCAACTGGCTGAAAAAACCGGCTTTAGTGATGCAGATGCAGAAAAGATAAAAGCAGTATTAGTGAAATTATTTGAAGGAGACGCATCATCAGCTCGGCCTGAGGGGTCAATGGGGATTTCACACCTTGTGTGGTGGCAGCACGGCTCAAAGTCGGGGCAATATTCTTCAGCCAAAGTACACCAAAGCCTAAGAGATCATATCGAGAAAGGTTTACCACTTGAAACCGCAGCATTAAATGATTCATTGATCAGTGCATTGCAAGGGCTGGAGCCTGAAGTCATAGAAGGCTTCTAGTGACTGACGCACGCTTTATCAACATTTCCGCTTTACAACACTTTGCTTTTTGTCAGCGCCAATGTGCGTTGATCCACCTTGAGGAAGTGTGGCAAGAAAATTATTTAACCGCGCATGGTAGGCAGCTACATGAGCGTGTAGATAATGGCGAGCCTGAAACGCGAAAAGGCGTGCGGTTTGAACGTGGCGTAGTGGTGACTGCGCCACAACTTAGCTTAACGGGCAAACTTGATTTGCTTGAACACCATAAGACAAGTAACCAGTTTATTCCTGTTGAATACAAACGCGGTAAGCCAAAAACTAACGACATAGATAAAGTGCAACTCTGTGCGCAGGCAATGTGCATTGAAGAAATGCTCGCCGTTGAAGTAAAGCAAGGTGCGCTGTGGTATTGGCAAACACGAAAACGCATTGAAATTGAATTCGACACAAGCTTGCGAAGGCAAACTAAAGATTTAATAGCACAAGTACAACAATTATTTATAAACGGCAGAACACCCGCACCGACAACAGGCAAACATTGTAAAGCTTGCTCGCTCATTGATATTTGCCAACCAAACTTAACTGAACATGATGCTTCAAACCGTTATATCGAGTCGTTATTTAACATGGAGGCTGAATGAAAAAGCTACAAAATTCGCTCTATATCACCAAAGACGGCGTGTATTTACACAAACAACGAGAAACCTTGTTGATTGAGCAAAAAATAGCAGGCGAAAAGCAAAAGTTGATGCAGCTGCCAATCCACTCCATAGGCAGTATATTTTGCTTTGGTAACATTATGGTTTCGCCGCAGTTATTGGGTTTTTGTGGCGAAAAAGGTACACACTTGGCTTTTTTTGATATGCACGGCCGCTTTTTAGCTAATGTGGTCGGTAAGCAAACGGGTAATGTATTGCTGCGCAGGCAGCAGTTTAATGTTGATGAATTAACCGCAAACGAACTGGCAAAACATATTGTTGCTGCAAAAATTCGTTCATCACGTATGTTGCTGTTGCGTTTTAGGCGTAATCACACAGCCACACCACATATCGAAAAAGCCATAGAACGCTTAAAACAAATTATTGAGCAACTAAAAGGTGCAACTGCCTACGAAACCATTTTAGGGCTAGAAGGTGAAGCCGCATCGCATTACTTCGCAGCCTTTGCAGATATGTTCAAAGGCAATGGTGAAAAGCAGCTATTTGATAAACGCACACGCAGGCCACCTAAAGATCCAGTCAATGCCGTTATTTCTTTACTCTATTCAGTCCTTGGACAAGAGATAAGCGGTGCATTGCAAGGCGTCGGGCTTGACCCTCAAGTAGGTTTTTTACATAAAGAAAGACCCGGAAGAAACAGTTTAGCCCTCGATATTTTAGAAGAGTTTAGAGCCTATATCGTCGATAGTATTGCGTTAAAGCTGTTTAACAACCAAACCCTCACTTTGAGAGATTTTGAAACTGATTGTTTAGGTGGCGTGACCATTAAAGATGATGCTCGAAAGCAAGTGTTCCAAGCATATCAAGCCAAGAAACAAGAAGAAGTACTCCACCCCTTTTTACAAGAGAAAGTGCAAATTGGTTTGTTGCCTCATGTACAGGCAATGTTATTAGCACGCCATTTACGTGGTGATTTAGCAAGTTATCCGCCATTTGTGATTAAAAAATAAGGATTATGAACCATGATGGTATTAGTCACTTACGATGTCTCGTTTACTAGTGAAGATGGGCAAAAACGCCTTAGGCAATTAGCAAAAGTATGTTTAGATTATGGCGTTCGGGTGCAATACTCTGTATTTGAGTGTGAAATAGATGCAACGCAATGGCTTATTTTTAAAAATAAGCTTTTATCTATCTATGACCCTGAAGTCGATAGCCTGCGTTTTTATAAACTCGGCAAAAATTGGCATAACAAAGTTGAGCATCATGGTGCTAAAGTTGCGTTAGATATTTTTCGTGACCCATTAATTTTGTAATCGCTAGGGCTTGGTTCTCATGAAATCCCTGTGGTTCTAGCGATTTTATAAGCTCTTTAAAAATATAAGAAAAATTTTATTCTTGGTGATTAGCACTAAGGATATTGATACATTTGCTCATGGCTAGCGGAAACCTCTACACCATGATAGTGTATTTGTGCCTTTGAGAGAAGGCAGTCGCGCCTCCCGCAGGCGCGTGGATTGAAACCCCTCTCGTCCAGAGAGGCCTGTGCTTACGCTACGTCGCGCCTCCCGCAGGCGCGTGGATTGAAACTTCTTTGTAATCAACAATAGTGGATATTGCTGATGTCGCGCCTCCCGCAGGCGCGTGGATTGAAACAAAATAATCAGGCTGAGCATCTGAGTAATAACTAAGTCGCGCCTCCCGCAGGCGCGTGGATTGAAACTAAAATAACACCTGAGCCAGATGCTTGGTATCAAGTCGCGCCTCCCGCAGGCGCGTGGATTGAAACGGCTTCTTCTAAGTGCTGGATCTGTTGTTTAAGCCGTCGCGCCTCCCGCAGGCGCGTGGATTGAAACGTCTACCCAAGCCAATATCAGATAAAATGCACGGTCGCGCCTCCCGCAGGCGCGTGGATTGAAACCAAATTGTCTTTGGGACTTCCTGACTGCGCTGAAGTCGCGCCTCCCGCAGGCGCGTGGATTGAAACTAGGAATGGCCGGGTTACACAGTTTTCACAGGCGTCGCGCCTCCCGCAGGCGCGTGGATTGAAACCCACCAAAAAACAAACTCCACCTATGTTTTCTGAAGTCGCGCCTCCCGCAGGCGCGTGGATTGAAACTGGTGATTCTGCGCGGAGATGAGGCCACTAAAGGTCGCGCCTCCCGCAGGCGCGTGGATTGAAACTCATTTGTCATCAATCCTATATTGCAATGGCTAGTCGCGCCTCCCGCAGGCGCGTGGATTGAAACTCATTTGTCATCAATCCTATATTGCAATGGCTAGTCGCGCCTCCC
>NZ_JABWPQ010000013.1:0-145975 GCF_013366255.1 Pseudoalteromonas sp. McH1-7
GCATAGCTCAGCTGGATAGAGTACCTGGCTACGAACCAGGCGGTCGGAGGTTCGAATCCTCCTGCGTCCGCCACTTTCCTCAAGTGGTAAAATAAAGAGATACACAAGCCGACTTAAGTCGGTTTTTTTGTGCCTGAATATACAGTGTAGGAGCAGGTTTACCCTGCGATCTTTAATTTCACCGTTACTCATCGCCAAATGGATGCTCAAGCGGTCGGAGGTTCACTCCCCACAAAGTACGTCCTGCGTCTGTCATTTCCCTCTAGTGGTAAAATAAAGAGATACACAAGCCGACGTAAGTCGGTTTTTTTGTACCTGGACATTTCGGAAACCTTTGAAAATGAATGCCTTTTCATTTATTGTTGAGTTGATAATATTGTCTAAATTCTCAGTGGCTTCTATGTTTCAGTCATTCATCACGTTGGTGATCTTAATTTTTGGTTTCTTATCATTCAGCCTCAATGCGCTTACCTTAGGTGCTGAGCGAGCTGAAGACTACTTATCTGCTTTGAAAGGCAAACGAGTGGGACTCATTGTAAATCAAACCTCCCGAGTCGCAGATCATCATCTTGTAGACTTTTTAATAAAACAAGGTGTTGATGTTAAGAAAGTATTTGCCCCAGAGCATGGCTTTCGTGGAAACCAAGATGCAGGCGCGCAAGTTGAAGACGAAAGAGATGTGAAAACCGGACTGCCAATCATCTCGCTTTATGGCAAGAATAAAAAGCCAAAAGCTGATCAGCTTAAGGACATCGATATTCTTATTTTTGATATTCAAGATGTCGGTGTACGATTTTATACTTATATCAGCACCATGCACCTCGCGATGGAAGCAGCATCAGATATTGGTATTGAGTTTTGGGTGTTTGATAGGCCAAACCCAAATCTGAACTATATAGATGGCCCAGTATTAGAAAAGCCGTTTCGGTCATTTGTGGGCATGCACCCGATCCCAGTACTACATGGTATGACGGTAGGGGAGCTTGCCTTGATGATTAATGGAGAAGGCTGGTTGGTAAGTAACAATAAATTGCGCCTTCGCGTGGTTTCTATGCTGCAATACAGTAGTGCAACCCAATACAAAACCCCAATACCGCCAAGTCCTAATTTACCTAATCAACGCGCTATTTATCTATATCCTTCGCTCTGCTTTTTTGAAGCGACCCCAGTTTCGGTAGGAAGAGGCACAGACTTTCCGTTTCAAGTATTTGGCCATTCAAACCCTAAACTAGGAAAGTTTAATTTTACCCCTAAGCCTGTCATCGGTGCGGCCTCTAACCCAAAACTAAATGGTGTGATTGCTTATGGTGAAGATTTAAGGGACAGTTCAGTGAGAGGATTTGATTTAACTTGGTTTATTGCTGCCTATCAGCAATTCAGCCATGAGGGAGTGGAGTTTTTTCAATCCCCGAGCTTTATGGACAAATTAGCAGGAACAGACAAAGTCCGCAAGGCCATGGAGGCAGGGTTGACTGCCTCAGAGATCCGCACACTGTGGCAGCAGGATGTTCAGCGTTTTATAAAGCTACGAGAACAGTACTTGTTGTACCCACGGTGAGCGACTTGGTTGAAAACGACTAAAACACGGCAGGTAGCCTGCCGTAAAACATCATTACTCGCTGCGCAATACCTGCATGTTTTCGTTTGCTTTATCAACGCGTTTTTGCCAGTGAAGGTTCGACTGTGCCAGCGATGTAAACAATACATCTATAAGATAAGCTTGTGAAGTACGTGATAACATACCTGAGTGCTTAAGCGGCTCTCCTTCGTTAATGCAGTACAGCGTGGCGTCCGCCATTTCGGCTAGTGCATGGTTGCCATATCTTGAAATAGCCAAACACTTACAATCATTGTCTAGTGCTTGATTCGTTAGCGTTAACAAGCTTTTACTTGTACCTGTATTACTAATAACTATCAGTAGATCATCTTTTCCCATTGTAGCGATAAAGCTAGAAGCACTGATCTCATCAACTTGTGCAATGGCTGGGATCCCTAGTTTTTGTAATTTCCATGTTAAATCTTGTGCCATCGTAAAGGTGCTGCCCAGCGCACAAACTATTACTTTTCTGGCGTTTTTTACCAGCTGAATTGCGCATTCAAACTGTTTAGCTGAATTTAATTTCCGAGTCTCTGAGATAACATTTTGCTGTTTTAGTTGTAATTTATCTGCAATTAACTCAATAGAATCGTTGCTGGAAATTAGCTCATCAATTGGCAAGCTTGTATCTGCTTGCTCGTTAAGTGCATCCACCACGGCTAATTTAAAAGCAGGAAACCCTTTGTAACCTAACTTTTGAGCAAATTTCACGACGCTAGATTGGCTAACACCAGCTTCACGCGCCAGCTCAACAGAAGAAAGCGCACGGATTTTATCGCCCGAGTTCAAGGTAAAGTCAGCGAGCTTAGCCTCACTATTTGATAGCGATGGACGAAGAGCTTTGATTTTGACAAATGTAGACATGCGATACTCAATCCGAACTAAATTAATCTGTCCATATTATAGGTTCAATTGTAACGTTACGATAGACCAAAAAGGAATATCATTGCACAAAACACACTCATTGTACCAGTTTTAGGGTTAAATGTTGACTTAAATTTAATTTATTCATAAAGACTTGGTGTTTTAAACCGCTTAACTTAAGCTAGGTGTTTTGAATTCGTAGACTAAACTATATGGCTTGGTACTCAATTTTACCACCTTTGATCGCGATAGTGGTCGTGTTTTGGCGTAAAGAAGTCATCATCGCACTGATATTAGCGCTAGTTTCATCTGAGCTTCTGTTGGCAATGAATGGCCAGCAGCCATTACTTTGGGCTACTTTTGTTGGTAGTGTTGAGCGTGTTATTGAAGTGTCGACTTCGGCAGGTAATAGTAGAATATTAATTTTCAGTATCGTGATTGGAGCACTGCTGGCTTATATTCGAGAGTCTGGTGGAGTTGCTGCCACGGTAAATATGCTACTAAACCGAGGGGTTGCAAAAAGTAAACGTCAAGTTGGGCTGTTGACAATGTTTACAGGTACCGCCGTATTTATAGAGTCAAATATGAGCGTACTAACGTCAGGCATTGTTGCTAGGGGACTATTTGACAGGTTCAGCATGAGCAGAGCACGTTTAGCTTACATTATTGATAGTACCAGCGCTCCTGTTTGTATTTTAATTTTATTAAATGGATGGGGAGCATATGTTCTCGGTTTGCTGAGTAATTATGAGTTGGCGCAATCTCCAGTCAGTATTTTATGGGGTAGCGTAATGTTTAACTTTTACGCGATTATCGCACTCTTAATTGTGTTTTACACAATTATCTTTGATAAAGTCCACGGCCCTATGAAAAAGGCTGAGCAGGAACTCCAGCATCAATCTGTTGAATTAGATAGTGGCCCTCAAGCCACCAAGTCTCGTTATATGTTAATACCATTATTGACGCTGATCATAAGTATGGCTGGGTTTATGTTTGTAACCGGAAATGGTGAGTTGGTAAATGGAAGTGGGTCTAAGTCTGTGCTCTACGCCACAATATTGGCCGTAACAGTCGCATACATACTGCTATTAGCCGGTAAAAGATTTAACCATCATCAATTAATGGATATCGGTTTTAAAGGAATGGGAGAATTGCTCCCACTTGTTAGCATAGTGCTCCTTTCTCTAACGCTGGGTGCAAGCCTGAAGGACTTAGGTACAGGGACTTTCGTTGCATCTTTGGTGGGTGACTATTTGCCTGTGTATTTAATCGTACCTGTGCTTTTTATCACAGGAGCGATAATGTCGTTTACTACAGGAACTTCTTGGGGCACTTTTGCAATACTTATACCGATAGGTGTGCCCTTGATCCAAACGTTAGGATTGCCACCATCCTTAGTGATAGGCGCTATTTTGAGTGGAGGTATATTTGGAGATCACTGCTCACCAATTTCTGATACTAGTGCAGTTTCTGCACTCGCCTCGGGCTGTGATTTACTCACTCATGTTAAAACTCAGCTCCCTTATGCGCTAGTAGGAGGAGGGGCTGCAATTGTTTGCTTTATGATTGCAAGCTTCGTTATGATCTAGTTATAGGCTCCAGCTATATGACTTTGTTTTGATACCAGCCTCATTTTAGTTAGCGTGAGTGACATCTGGGGGGCAAGCCGGTATCCGGCTATGTCCCATGCTTTCTATGTCGATGATTTGTCCCTCTGCGGATGTAGGTACCTTGGCGATAGCAGGACGAGGTAGCGAGGTTATCGACAAGATTTTCTCGCCTCAAAGTAGACCACTTAATTAAGCAAATTGGTATCATTTGTGCTGTCATGGTGCTGTTCCCTAAAATAAATCATTAAAGGAAAAACGATCAACAATGACCAAGAGGATGGAAATTTCTTATTTCGTTGATATGAATCTTGGTATGATGTGATGCCTTGGTTTAGAATGCGCGGGTTGAAAAGGCACGTAGCGTCTTGAGTTAAACTTAGGGGAGTGGTGAGTTATGACATTAATAGAGATAGATAAAACCCGTTATCGAAAGCACTTAAATCAGGTTATTGTGGCATGTGTTATTGCATTGACTGCGATTAGTTTAGGCGTAGCGCAGCTACTTATCTATTTGTTTCCAGATGCTGATGGTAGCCACTTCCATTGGAACTTATCAGGTGTCGTCGTGGCCTGTTTGATAATTGCTGGTGTCTTAAAAAAATACAAATCCCATTCGTTTATGACCGAAGTGAGTTATGTATGGGATTTGAAGCAGGCACTCAATAAAATTACACGAAAGATGTCTAAACTAAAGCAAGCCGCAGCAAACGGAGAGGTGGAAGCAATGACTGCGATTCAATACAGTTATGCAGGCTCAAGGCAGCTTTGGCAACTTGACGATAACACCATAACGATGGATGACTTAGCACTATGGCAAAGTGAACTTGATGCACTTGCTAGCAAGTACCAAGTTGAAATTCGAGCAGAAAATTATCATGAGTCTATTTTAGATAAATATTAAGGTGTGTTGATCTTTGTTTTTTGAGTATTTTATTGGTTGCGGCACTCGACTTGCCGCCTAGCAACCTATGCAACAATGAGCAAAACGCGCTAAAGTGAATCCAAACTGCTGCAAAAACAAACCTGAAAGATAAACAAATCCTAGGCAAACCTTTGATAAGTAAGGTTTGCAATTTTTCACATTTTTTAATGTGACACTAATATGTCAAAAGAATAATATACCGCTCGTTTTTTCTATTAGTGGGACGAGTAGGGTAGTGTCGTTACGTCATAGACTGCATCAATTTGGTTGGTTAGTGTTAATTAACTCGCTTTTTTCTATCTTACTAGCAGCAAATGTTGTTAATTCTAATCCGAATAGCTACCAGGGCCTGACTCTCTTCTACGCTACAGTGTCGACATGGGGGCATATGGCATTGCTCACAGGCGCTATTAGTTTGGTGCTATTGCCATTGGTTTGGGTTAAGTCAGAAGGTTGCAGGGCGCTCGGTTTTTCAGCTTTTTATGCTTTTTTCTTTGCGTTACTAATAGCCAACAGTCTGTGTTTCGAGCTATACAAATTTCATATCAATGGTGTCATTATTGATATGTTGTTAGCAGGGCAGGTGATTGAGTTATCTGTGCATGCTTGGATACAAGCCAGTGTTATTTTTGCCCTCTTATTTGTGTGTCAATACATACTTGTTAAGTGGAGCAGTAGACCAAAACGGCTAATGAGTATGCGGCTGGGGCGAAAATATGTTGTAGCCACCTGCGCCGCCGTGTTAGCAAGCAACACAATTCACGTTTGGGCAAGTGCGAACGTATACCAACCAATTACTGGATTCAGCAAGTACTTACCGCTTTTTAAGCCAGCCACCGCGAATACACTTTTGCGGCAATATGAGTTAATAGATGAAGCAGCGCTTGCACAACAAAAAAGCATGTCTTTGGTAAAAGGGCAGTTTAATTATCCGCTTCATCGGCTTGAGGCAGACTCTGTTACTGCACCTAATATTGTCGTTATTGTACTTGACTCTTGGCGCTACGATGCTTTTACAAAAAGTGCCACTCCTAATATCTGGGCGTTTGCCAAACATGGCCTGACCTTTGAGCAGCACTTCTCGACCGGTAACTCAACTAGAACTGGGATCACTGGCTTATTTTACAGTTTAACAGGAACCTATTGGCAAGATATTTACAACAATCGTGCCGCTCCGCTATGGATGGATAGAATGCGCGAATTAAACTATCAATTTGGTATTTTTTCTTCAGCGCAGCTGATCCGCCCTGAGTTTAACGAAACCGTTTTTTCTAATATAAATGGATTGCAAACCCATACTGAGGGTGATGATGTATTGGCTAGGGATAGGCAAATAACCAAAAACTGGCTGTCGTGGTATGACAACAAAGCGCCAGCGCAACCCTCATTTAGCTTTCTCTTTTACGATGCAATTCATGGGTATGCTGTGCCTGATGGCTACCAAGCTGGATTTCAGCCAATGCATGGTCCGATCAACCATATGTTGCTACACAATAACTACGAAAGACAGCCAGTTTATAATCGCTATTTAACAAGTACTCACTTTGTGGACAGTTTAGTTGCGTCAGTATTAGCGAAGATTAATAGAGAAAATACGTTGGTAATTATTACCTCAGATCATGGTGAGGAATTAAATGACAACAAGCTGAACTATTGGGGCCATAATAGTAACTTTTCAACTCCTCAAGTGAAGGTCCCGTTTATTGTAGTAGGGCCAAAAGTAGAAAAATGGCGTCATTGGAAAACATCCCGTGCTACAACCAGCCACCTAGATGTAGCACCTACTATTATGAAAACGTATTTGGGGGTAAAAAATGAGGTACAGGACTTTGCACTTGGCATGAGTCTTACAGAGCCCGCCCAAGAAAGGGAATGGTTGTTATTGAGTAGTTACAACAAATACGCCATTGTCAACAGGCAGCAGATTATAGAAGTATCAACATTGGGGACTTACGAGGTACTTGATCATAGTAACAGGCCAACTGAGCAAGCTCCAAACTACAAGCATGTACAGCATGCCTTGGAGCAAAGTCGACACTTCCAATAAGAACTGAACTATCTGATACCAATTCAATGGAATTTCCTTTCTAAAAGCCAAGTATGATGGGAGCTTTAATCAATTAGTATCTGTCTACCGGCTACCTTGATGCTCCCGTGCTTAGGTTAGATTAGTATTATTCTCATCATCTATTGAATAAACTGCAAACGCATTTTTTTTACCTCGTTTTACGGCATACATGGCTTTATCTGCATACTCAATAAGTTGCCCCAGCTCTTTGGCATCTTTTGGGTAACTCGCAACACCAATACTAGCGCCAACACTAAGATGTATATTTTTAGTCTCGTTAGTTTGCCACAGCATTTCGGTGTTGATAGCTGCTAATAAATTTGCCGCAATTTGGTGTAATTTTTCTTTTTCGACACAGTGTAGGGCAATTAAAAACTCATCACCTCCCCAGCGGCAAACAATGTCTTTGTCTCTAACGCGCTTCGTTATTTGCTTGGCTATATGTCTTAACATTTTATCCCCAGCATTATGGCCATAAATATCATTTACCGGTTTAAACTCATCTAAATCTACGATAAATAGGCTAAAGGGTAAGGCGTCATTGAGCCATTCATTAAGCTTGATTTCAGCGCCGTGCCGGTTATACAGCCCGGTAAGCTTGTCGCGGTTCGCTTTTATATTCAGCTCTTGGAAAACAGTCTTTCTCATTGTGATGTCAGAGAGGAAAATTTGCAGATAAAGTTGTCCGTTGCTTTCTAAACGCAGCATAATGATGCTGAGCCAAACGGGTTGCTCTGTGAGCGGATTGATAAATTCAAACTCAGATTGTGTGGGCTGGTTAAGGGCGAGTGTGTGTTCAGTAAAGGTGTATAGTATATCTGGAGTTTGGCAATAACGGCCGAAGCTCTCAGGAAAAAACTCTTCTAAGTCAATTCCCATTCCGGCAAGCAGATCACAAGCAGCGTCATTGGCCAAGAGCACCTCTCCTTTGTCTTTCACTAATAATGTCGGCGAGGAAGAACGCTCAAACATCAGTCGAAAGCGTTTTTCCAGTGCTTCTATGTCAGCCCTGAGGCGACGTTCTTGTTCGAACATCGCGGCGGTTTTCGCGATAAGCTGATTAGTATTGTTAGCAATATCACCTATTTCGCTAGAGTCATGGCCATTTGGTATTTGCAGCTTGAGTGGCGCACCAGGAATGACCTGGGCAATCTGTTTGTTCAAAATGCTCAGGGGCTTGGTGACTAGAAAGTGTGTCAGGATAGTAAAAATGACCAGAATAGGAATAATGACGATCATTAACGTCTTGACGCTGGACCGAGCGATGTCTCTGGCGTTTTGTTCAATAAATACGGAATTTGGCTGGATATAGATTTCACCAACAATTTCATTAAATAGAAATGGATGGTTGAGCTTGATGATAGTCGCGTTGTTGGTCTTAAAGCCCACGCTTTGTGCCAACCATTTTTCCTCACTTTTCATTGCTGCAGAGGAAATAACATCGTTACTGATCAAGCCATTTATTACCTCTACTGCCAAATCCTTATCATTGAGATAAGTTGCAATAGATGAAGAAGCCGAAACCGTTTGACCGATTTGGCCGATAATAGTACTTGAACGCGCTAATTCACGCTCGAAAATGTGATCGTGATATAGCTTGGCATATAAAAGCGAAAATACGCATGTTGATATGACCAGCACCAGTGCTAGTCGGACAATCAATCCATATCTAGTCATTGATCTGATAAATTACCTTAACATCATCAGTCACAAGCTCCATCGGTATATAACCTATGGCATTAGGTGTTTTTACGATATTTTTTAGTATAGCCGAAGGAGATGAAAAGTACTGAGGAGGAGATACCTTACCGCTAAACTTGATCCTTGACCAATACGCATTGATTTGACTTTCATTTCGTCCTGTAAGCGCAAAAAAGAATGGCTCTCTCATGGGGTGAGATTTATCATAATCATAGGTAACCGCCATTTCCCCATTAGGAAACGCTACATATTTTCCCATGTACATATCAATAAGTTGCCGCTGTGAAACGGTATCTATCGGGTTACTTTTATTGACGATAACGGCAATATCAGCATGAGCAAATAAAGGGCTTACACTAACAAGTAAAAGTAAAAACCTCAGCTCTTTCATCAAAACACCCAATTAAAGCTTAAGGTGAAGGTGTTAAACGAAAGGTCAGGTTCCTCAAACTGATCCGCTCGATGTAAATAAAATGCGCTGGGTAATCGGTGGGTTGTGGTGTGTTGCCAGTTAAGTTTTAAAGCCAGTGTTGCTGAGAGCTCGCGCCGCCAAGTTAAAGAGGTTGTGCTTTGATCAAGTTGGTAAAATCCAGAGTGCATTGACGCTGCTTGATACAACTCTACTAACTCAGGTAACGGTACTGTGGGTCCTGGCTCTACTTCTGTATTATCGGATTTGGCAATGGAATAACTTACTGAGAGCGTATTCAAATCAAATCGCTTACCTATCGTAATATAACCTGCCTTGAGATGATTAAGGACACTTGAATTTGAGTCGGTGAGAGAGGCTTCAGTTTGTACTAGCCAATTTGAATCATCATATCGCATGCTTAATGCGTTATAAGTAAAATCTTTATCTTGTATAAAAAGAGAGTCGATCAATTGTGATTTAGTAGGCCAAAATGAGAGTGGCACTTTGGCTAGGGCGTCACGTAATTGGCCTTGTTGTTCGTGTTCATTAGCCGACTTTGTTGTGGTGTAATTAGCTCTAAATAGCCAGTTTAGTGTTTCATATTGTGCCACTACGCCTAAGATAGACTTGAGCTCCACATTCCAAAAAAAGCCATTGTCACTGTAAAGCGGTGACTCAGATCTTCCCCAATATGCTTTTATGCTTGCTACACCATGGCTCAGTGGCGCGCGGTACTGAAGATCAATACCATCCAAGTTCTGGTGAGGAATGATGGCGTAAAACTCAACTGGCGGATGCTCCAAGTCCATAGAGTAACCAATATCTCGATACTCGGTCATTAAAAACAAATCGAGCCCGGTACGTCCAGCACGAAACTGCCAATTTGAGCTTGCACTGTAGCGTAAAAAAGCCAATTTCAGAGTATTGTTAATTTTATCATGGCGTTGGTCTTTGATTAGCAGTTGTCCGACTAGATCAAATGAGCTGTTTATTTTCCATTCGGCTTGTAAGCCAATTGAAGAGAATGAAAAGTCAAGTTCGTCTGTCGTTACTCCGCTTGGTTGTGAGATTGTTTCTCTAATTTTAGCCGTGCGAGAGTCTGTTTTTACCGCTTTAAGCGTCGCAAAACCGCTAAAGTCGACATTTGCACTATGGCTTAATGGTGTGAAAGCCAACAAGCATACGAATACTGAACGCATAAAATTTGTGTGAGAGTTTATCTTCCTTACCTTTCAGACTAGTTTGATTTTTACCATTTACCAATGCGATGTTACCTTTAGCCTTGTATAATGCCAGTAAAGACACCATATCTCTTTTATGGTAGCATATTGTTATATTATCACATTAGGCAAGATTAAGACGTGGCAGAAGTAAGAGCGAGAGTCGAGCTGAACGTAGGGCAGCACAGTAATATCCCTGCGGAAATAGTTTCTTTTTCAGGGCTACATGATGGCCAAGAACATGTTGCATTAGTATTTAATAATGCTGACAGCAATCAGTCTGTGCCCCTTATTCGTATGCACTCTGAGTGCTTGACTGGTGATGTCTTCCATTCTTCACGTTGCGATTGCGGTGAACAGCTGAATGAGTGCATTGAAATGATGCACAAACAAGGAGGCGTGTTACTGTATTTACGTCAAGAAGGCCGCGGTATTGGCTTATACAACAAAATTGATGCGTACGTTTTGCAATCTCAAGGCATGAATACCTATGAAGCCAATAATCATCTTGGTTTTGAAGATGACTTAAGGGATTTCTCAGATGCGGTACTGATGTTACAAGCACTTGGGCTAAACCACGTTAAGTTAATGACAAATAACCCAAAAAAGCTAAAAGCACTGAGAAGCGCTGGTATTACAGTCGATGAGGTCGTTGGAACACAAGCCCATGTTAAAGTTGGAGTATCCGGCAATGAGCAATACTTAAAAACTAAAATACAACACGGTGCTCATATGTTAGATATCAAGAAAATTTCAAAAGCGGACTAAGGGCTTTTTGCCCTTATTCTCTGAACAATGACTGGTATTGATGTGGTGGCGGCCTTACTCGGCTTACCACTTTAAGGTCAAAGTGACTATCTGCGCTCTCCACTTGGTTAAATCCAAACTTAATTTCGTATAAATTTGAAAGATGGGTGCGAAGCAGCCTAGGGATTACGAAAAAGCCCAGACAAATCCTGTTTACATGACTTTTCACCAGACCCTCTAATCAGTATAATCAAGGACGTTATAGCTTAAATTAAGTGGACTATGTCGACTCCTATTCGAACATTCAAAGCAAATATGGGCATCCAATGGGTAAAAGCGGGTTGGGAAATTTTTAAAACTCAACCTTTGACTTTTATGTTGATGTATATCTTCATGGCAGTTGTCAGCTTATTGCCGCTGTTTGCGCCAGTTTTTCATCTTATCGCTGCCTTATCCGGGCCTTTTTTAAGCGCAGGCTTTTATCTTGCTGTTATCAACAAACAAACGAATAAAGCAGCAAAGCTTGCTGATATTTTTGACCCATTTGCAGCAAAGGGTCGACGTCTGAATTTATTTCGTGTTGGTATTTACCAGATGGCGGGGGCGCTGCTGCTAACTATGGTTGCTGGCGTGTTATTTAGTGATGTGGCAACGGCCATAGAAAGTGCAGGGCCAAATACCTCACCGGAGCAATTGATCCAGTTGGTAGCGAGTAACATGAACTTTCTAGAAGTGGCTCTATTTGTGATCGCACAGTCCACAGTAATGATGGCATTTGCTTTTGTTGTGCCACAAGTTTTCTTCCAAGGCGAAAAGCGCATTTTCCATGCAATGAAATGCTCATTAGCAGCCTTCTATCACAACATGGGGGCGTTGACGGTTTTTGGATTGGTTATCGCCGCATTAATCGTTGCGTCTATTCCACTTTCAATGATCCCAGCGATTATTATTATGCCCGTGGCCATGATAGGCTTTTTTGTGTCATTTCAGGCTATGTTTATGCCTACAATTATTGATAAAAATGAACTTGAGGCACATAAAAGTAACGGTCAATCTGATGCGGGTCGTTTCGACGCGTAATGGACGAGTTAGAAGTAAAAAAACTAAAAAACTACGCAGTTTGGTTGTTATCTCGACAAGAGTATTCACAAACTGGGTTGACGCAAAAGTTGCTGCAAAAAGGGGCGACGGCAGAAGTTGCTCAACAACTGGTGTCGTGGCTTGTGTCACTAGACTATGTTAATGACCATCGCTTTGCAGAGAGCTTTTTGAATCGACAAATAGCCAAAGGACTTGGAGCAAAGCGTATCTTACTAGATGCCGGGCAAAAAGGAGTTAGCCGCGATACATTGCATGCGTTGTTCGCTGAACGCGAAATTGACTGGTACATGCAAGCTGCAAAAACCTATCAAAAAAAGTATGGTGTTTGCGAGCAACCGTTAGAATATAAAGAAAAAACAAAGCGCGTACGGTATATGAGCTATCGTGGCTTTAGTTTTGATGAAATAGATTTTGCAATTGAAGCTGCAATGAACGCAGCAGAGCAAGAAGCAATAAAGGGTGAATGATCACATGCAGCATATGACTACCGCACAAATTAGGCAAAGCTTCTTAGATTTCTTTGCTAAACAACAGCACCAAGTGGTGCCTTCAAGCTCGTTGATTCCGGGCAACGATGCCACACTACTTTTCACTAACGCCGGTATGGTGCAGTTTAAAGATGCCTTTTTAGGTGCTGAAAAACGAGCATATACACGAGCAACAAGCTCTCAACGTTGTGTTCGTGCTGGTGGTAAACATAATGACCTTGAAAACGTGGGTTACACCGCAAGACACCATACTTTCTTCGAAATGCTAGGTAACTTTAGCTTTGGTGACTATTTTAAAACGGATGCCATTAAGTTCGCATGGGGATTTTTGACGGACGTCATTAAGCTGCCGAAAGAAAAACTACTGGTAACGGTTTACCACGAAGATGACGAAGCATTTGACATATGGTCAAAGCAAGTTGGAGTGCCTGAAGAGCGCATTATCCGCATAGCGACATCTGATAACTTCTGGTCAATGGGCGACACAGGTCCTTGTGGCCCATGTTCGGAAATTTTCTATGATCATGGTGAGCACATTTGGGGGGGACCTCCTGGCTCGCCTGAAGAAGATGGTGACCGCTTTATTGAGATCTGGAACTTAGTATTTATGCAATATAACCGTCATGCCGATGGTTCAATGGAGCCGCTGCCAATGCAGTCGGTTGATACCGGCATGGGTTTAGAGCGTATTTCAGCGATCATGCAAGGTGTACATTCAAACTACGAAATCGATTTATTTCAAGCGCTCATCCAAGCAGCAGCAAAAGTTACGGATGCTCAGGACTTAGAAGATAAATCACTACGAGTTGTTGCTGACCATATTCGCTCTTGCGCATTCCTTATTGCAGATGGCGTCATGCCCTCTAACGAAGGCCGTGGTTATGTGCTTCGTCGTATTATTCGTCGTGCGGTTCGCCATGGTAACAAGTTAGGCGCGAAGGGCGCATTCTTCTACAAATTAGTCGCTGCGCTGGCTGAGCAAATGGGTGAAGCTTATCCGGAGCTAGTTAAACAACAAGCTATCATCGAAAAAGTACTGCGTATAGAAGAAGATCAGTTTGGTAAAACTCTGGATCGTGGTCTTGCCATTTTAGAAGAAAATCTTGAAGGCATTGAAGGCGATGTGATCCCTGGTGACTTGGTGTTTAAGCTTTATGACACCTACGGCTTTCCCGCAGATTTGACCGCAGATGTGGCACGTGAACGCTTTATGACAATCGATGAGCGTGGTTTCCAAGCATGTATGGAAGAGCAGCGTAAAAAAGCACAAGCAGCTGGTAAATTTGGCGCTGACTACAATGAGCGTCTCAAGTCAGAAAAACACACTGATTTTAAAGGCTATGATGCTGAGCACTATACTGGAACTGTGATTGAAATTTTCAAAGAAGGTCAGCACACGAATACGCTAGAAGATGGCGAGCACGGTGTCGTTGTGCTTGATCGTACGCCTTTCTATGCTGAGTCGGGTGGCCAAGTAGGTGATACTGGTGTACTTAAAGTGGCGAATGGTGAATTTGTCGTAACAGATACCCAGAAATTAGGTAATGCTTTTGCACATCATGGTCATATTGTTGGCCGTATTGGTATCAACGACAAGGCGGATGCACGTATTGACGCTGAGCGTCGTGAGCGAGTGAAGAAAAACCATACCGCAACACACTTGGTACATAAAGCACTACGCGACTTACTAGGCGACCATGTTACTCAAAAGGGCTCGTTGGTACTACCTGATCGTTTGCGCTTTGACTTTTCGCATTTTGAAGGTGTGACAAAAGCACAGCTACAACAAGTTGAAGACGCCGTGAATGCCGAGATCCGTAGTAACTTTGCTCTGCAAACGGAGCTGATGGATATTGATGCTGCAAAAGACAAAGGGGCGATGGCGCTCTTTGGTGAAAAGTACGACGATGAAGTTCGAGTCGTATCAATTGGTGAATACTCAATTGAACTTTGCGGTGGTACACACGTGAAGCGTGCAGGTGATATTGGCCTCTTCAAGATAGTTTCAGAAGGTGGTATTGCAGCTGGCGTTCGTCGTATTGAAGCGGTAACTGGTGCTGATGCTATTGCTTATGTGAATGAACAAGAGCAAGTGTTATCAGAAATTGCGGCGTTAGTTAAAGGTGATACCTCATCGGTATTGGAAAAAGTAACGGCACTGCTTGAAAAGTCAAAAGGCCTTGAAAAGCAAGTCGCACAGTTAAATGACAAACTTGCAAGTGCTGCGGGTGCAACACTACTAGACTCGGTAACTCAAGTGAATGGTATTAAGTTACTGGTAGCTAATGTTGCAGGCACTGAGTCTAAGGCCTTACGTGGTATGGTTGACGATCTGAAAAACAAGATTGGCTCGGGTGTAATTGCACTGGGTGTTGCGAACGGTGAAAAAGTAAGCCTGATTGCAGGTGTAACGAAAGATCTTGTCGGTCAGGTTAAAGCTGGCGAACTGGTTAATCATATGGCTTCTCAGGTTGGTGGTAAAGGAGGCGGTCGTCCTGATATGGCGCAAGCTGGAGGCTCACAACCAGAAAACCTTGACACAGCACTCAATAGTGTTTCTGATTGGTTAAATGAAGTAACGCAGTAATCAGCAAGTGGCGCTGATTGTACAAAAGTTTGGCGGCACCTCGGTAGGTTCTATAGAGCGTATCGAGGCAGTCGCTGATCTCGTGGTTAAAACACAACAACAAGGCCACCAAGTGGTGGTCGTATTGTCTGCAATGTCGGGTGAGACAAATCGCCTAATTTCTCTTGCACAACAAATCGATGCACGTCCAAGCGCCCGTGAACTAGATGTGTTGATCACGACGGGTGAACAAGTCTCAATTTCTCTATTGGCAATGGCTATTATTAAGCGAGGCCACTCAGCGGTTAGCTTACTGGCGGATCAAGTTGGTATCAAAACTGACAATATGTTTTCTAAAGCGCGAATTACCCAGATAGATACAACGCGCTTAAGGCAAGAGCTAGAGCATAATCGGATTGCTATTATTGCTGGGTTTCAAGGCCGTGACGAGGAAGGTAATATCACCACGCTTGGGCGAGGCGGTACAGACACCTCAGCAGTTGAAATTGCAGGTGCTTTGCAGGCTGATGAATGTCAGATTTATACCGACGTTGATGGTGTTTATACGACCGACCCACGCATTGAGCCACATGCAAAGCGGCTATCACATATCACTTTTTCTGAAATGCTGGAGTTAGCGTCCGTTGGCGCAAAAGTATTGCAGATCCGCTCTGTTGAAGCGGCTGGTAGATACAATGTACCGCTGCGAGTACTGTCATCATTTTCCCCTGATAATGGCACTTTAATTAGCTATGAGGAAGCAAAGATGAAAAATACTAAGATTGTGTCTGGGATAGCAAGTGTCAAAGATGAAGTATTGATCTTAGTTAAAAATATCGACGTAAAAGTAAGCAACTTGGCTAATATTCTCACGCTTTTAGGTGAATATAATATCGAAGTTGACATGATTAACCATTTGAACCACAGTGATAAAAAAATAGACTATGCTTTTACTGTGCAGGTTAATGATGCTGTGTTGGCACAAGAAGTTTTACTTCCACATCTACAAAATTTTGGTGGTGCAACAATGGAGGTTAATGCTAACGTGGCAAAAGTGTCGGCGGTTGGGATCGGGATGAAATCTCACTCTGGTGTCGCCGGTCTATTTTTTATGGCATTGGCCGAGGAAAGCATTCACACTCTACTTGTATCTACCTCTGAGATAAAGATCTCAGCACTTGTAGAGGAGAAGTATCTCGAACTGGCAGTGAGAGCATTACATGCCAAGTTCGAATTGGAAAGTACTGAGTAAACTAAGTTTTTGCTTACTTTTCTGGGAAGTTTTATTTAAAATGGATTTGATGCGGAATCTTTTAAATTTTGGAATAACAGGAGCAAGAGAATGCTAATACTAACTCGTCGAGTAGGTGAAACCCTGATGATTGGTGATGAAGTGACTGTAACAGTACTAGGTGTTAAAGGTAACCAAGTACGTATTGGTGTAAACGCGCCTAAAGATGTTTCAGTACACCGTGAAGAAATCTATATGCGTATTCAGGCTGAGAAATCTAGCCCAGGCAATATGTGATCAAGGTATTGAATTAGTATGTGAGTTAAGGTGACTTGATACCTAGTTTGTCTTAATACTTGCTCAATTTGAAGATATAAACCTGACGTTAACATCGTAAAAATTTTATTTAGAACAACTGAATAGCAAATTTTTATGCCGATAGAGCTAAAGCCTCTTGAGATTATCGACAAGGTTTTTTGCTTTGAATATTGTTCACTTTATTAAGCAAGTTAGTTTAACTTGCATAAGTAAACCCCACGAATGTGGGGTTTATCATTTCTATATGTTCTTTGTCACTTTCTGTGACAAAAATTCGATGGCTTCTGCACTTAACCCTGACTTACTAATATAACTTGGCTTGTTACTTTGAAAGACCAAAAAACCTCGCTCTGTTTCAATTAACTTTTCAATAGCATTAAAAGCATAACAAAACTCAGCATGACTGGCTTTAGTGATGATCTGGTTATCGGTAATTGATACTGTAACCACATTGCCAGCGGCTCGTGAAAGTGCCTGCCTAGTTACCCACCAAGCTTTACGATAATAAAAGGCTAAGCATTCGACTACGGCTAGCAAAATAAGAAAGTTGCCAAGGTAGTGCTCTTGTAATCCATAAATAGCGAAAAAACCGAGCGCGACAAGCAGTATTAATAGACCATATTTAGGTTTTATCGCCAGTCCATTTGCTTCAGATTCTTCAAAGCACTCTTTGTAATAGGCCTTATCTAACTTAAATTGACTTTGGAAAGATAAATTTTCATTTTCTTTAGGCGATGACATACGTAATTACTTTAGTGAAAATTTACCTTAATTATACCTTTATACAGGTTCAAAGCGGTAATGCTAGGTTAGAGTAATTAAAACAAATTTATTACACAGACCGGAAAATAAGCGCTACAGCTTAACGTTTACGTAAACTTACCTTTTTGGTCAGTCCAATTGACAAATATAATTAAGATAACCAAATTTTCATTAAATGAGACCTAGATCTTGACTATTACCTGCTACTATTTTGAATATTTTTCATATTTATTGTGCATATCACCAATATTTTAGGTGGTTTTTATAGCTAACTATATGATTGGAATAAGTTTAATATTTTTGGTATTACCAATTTACAATAAGCTTTACAGCGAAACATTTTTTGTTATAAGGTGAATAAATATCGATAAAAAGTGAAGGTTTGTATCAGTTCGTTAACGCGAAGAATAAAACCGGATAGCAAGTAAGGGGTAAAAATGGATATTGGCGCACAGTTATTGCAAGCAGGAAACTTAATGTTAACTGGTATGGTTGGTGTGTTTTTGTTTCTGTCTATTTTGATTTTTGCGATGCGGCTTTTAGCAAACTTCGCCGCTCAGCTCAAAGAGGTTGAGTCTAGCACTTCACGGCAAAAAATAGCCAAAACAGCTTCTTCACAAGGGGTGCCGCAGGCACATATTGCAGCGATTAGTGCAGCTGTTGCAACCTACAGAAAAAATAATTAATAGGGGTCTTGCATGTCACAGTTAAAGCTTACTGAACTTGTGTTGCGCGATGCGCACCAATCATTATTAGCAACCAGAATGCGATTAGAAGATATGCTTCCGATTGCTGAACAGCTCGACAATATGGGGTATTGGTCGGTTGAATCTTGGGGAGGTGCAACCTTTGACTCATGTATTCGCTATTTGGGAGAAGATCCTTGGGAACGGATCCGTGCATTGAAAGCTGCGATGCCTAAAACCAAACAGCAAATGTTGTTACGTGGCCAAAACCTTTTAGGCTACCGGCATTACGCCGATGATGTGGTTGAAAAGTTTGTCGAGCGTGCTCACCATAACGGCGTTGATGTCTTTAGAATATTTGATGCAATGAATGATGTGCGTAACCTAGAAACTGCTATCAAAGCAGCGATAAAGGTGGGGGCGCATGCGCAAGGAACGATTTCGTATACTGTGAGCCCAGTCCATACGTTGGAGATGTGGTTAACTCAAGCTAAGCAACTTGAAGACCTTGGCTGTCATTCAATCTGTATTAAAGATATGGCGGGATTATTAAAGCCTTATGACGCTGAGAAACTGATTTCAGGGCTAAAGCAGACAGTATCAATACCGATTGCAATGCAGTGTCATGCTACGACTGGGTTGAGTACTGCGACCTATCAAAAAGCCATTGATGCAGGCATTGACATGCTCGACACAGCTATTTCATCTATGAGCATGACCTATGGTCACAGTGCAACAGAAACCATTGCTGCAATTGTTGAAGGTACTGAGCGTGATACCGGTTTAGATTTACTCGCATTAGAGGAAATAGCGGCTTATTTTCGTGAAGTGAGAAAGAAATACGCAGCATTTGAGGGCAGTTTAAAAGGTGTGGATGGTCGTATTCTCTCGGCTCAAGTACCGGGTGGTATGCTTACCAATATGGAAAACCAGTTAAGAGAGCAAGGAGCTGGAGATAAACTTGATGCTGTTTTAAAAGAGATCCCAAGTGTAAGAAAAGAACTTGGCTACTTGCCGTTAGTTACACCAACTTCGCAGATTGTAGGGACACAAGCAGTATTGAATGTACTTACAGGTGAGCGGTACAAGTCGATAACCAAAGAGACCGCAGGTGTACTAAAAGGTGAATATGGTGCGACTCCCGCTGATGTTGACCACGCCTTACAGCAGCGTGTACTGGAAGGTAAGGAGCCTATCACGTGCCGCCCAGCTGATTTAATTGAGCCAGAACTTGATAGCCTACAAAGTGAATTGATAGCGACCGCGAAAAGCGAACAGGTTACGTTGGCCGAAGACGTTATTGATGATGTACTGACTTACGCTTTATTTCCTCAAATTGGCCTTAAATTCTTAAAAAACCGCAACAACCCTGATGCTTTTGAACCAAAGCCCACGCAACTTGAGAGCAAAGAGCAAAAAACAACAGCAACCCCTGCAACAGGTAAAGCATCAACTCCAGAGCGTTATAGCGTAAAAGTTGATGGCAAAGTGTATGACGTTGTTGTGGCACCTGGTGGCGAGTTGCAAGAGGTACAAGTAAAAGACAGTGAACTCATCCCACAGTCAACTTCAGTAAGTTCAAGTGAAACTCTTAATGCGCCGCTTGCTGGTAACATTTTTAAGTTAATGGTACGCGCCGGAGATGAAGTACAAGAGGGCGATGTTGTGCTTGTGATGGAGGCGATGAAAATGGAAACAGAGGTTCGTGCTACCCACAGCGGCCGAGTCGCAGAGTTATTGGTGTCCGAAGGTGACTCAGTCAGTGCTGGTGACGCTATGATGTCTTTAGCGTAAGGGAGCAAAAATGGAAGGGTTGATTAATTTGTGGCAAGCAACAGGGCTTGCGAATTTTACCTGGCCTGCATTGTGTATGATGGCCGTGGGTTGTGGGCTATTGTACCTAGCAATTGCAAAAGGTTTTGAGCCGCTGCTTTTGGTGCCAATTGGTTTTGGGGCTATTTTGACCAACATTCCCGTTGCAGGGCTTGGAGATCCCGGCGGCTTGTTATATTACGTCTATTACATTGGCATAGATAGCGGTGTATTCCCTTTATTAATTTTTATGGGGGTTGGCGCGATGACAGACTTTAGCGCATTGATTGCAAACCCAAAAATGCTGTTATTAGGAGCAGCGGCTCAGTTTGGGATCTTCGCAACCTTATTCGGCGCTATTTTACTTAATTTTATCCCAGGGTTTGAATTTACTCTACAAGATGCCTCTGCAATCGCGATTATCGGTGGTGCTGACGGCCCAACTGCGATATTTCTGGCATCAAAATTAGCCCCTGAACTATTGGGCGCAATAGCCGTTGCTGCATATTCGTATATGGCGTTGGTGCCGATTATTCAGCCACCGATCATGAAAGCGCTCACCACAAAAGAAGAGCGTCAGATAGCAATGCCGCAATTACGTCACGTATCGAAAACAGAAAAGATATTATTTCCACTCGCTGTACTTGGCTTGACGATATTGTTTTTACCTGCCGCAACACCACTAGTTGGTATGTTTTGCTTAGGTAACTTGATGAAAGAGTGTGGTGTGGTAGACCGCCTTAGTAAAACGGCACAAAACGAGCTTATTAATATTACAACCATTTTCCTCGGTCTGGCTGTTGGCTCAAAATTAGCAGCAGATCAGTTTTTAACGATAGAAACATTGGGAATTCTGGCGTTAGGGGCTGTTGCCTTTGGTATTGGCACAGGAACCGGGGTATTAATGGCAAAAACCATGAACCGCTTTAGCAATACTCCGATTAACCCTCTGGTAGGTGCGGCAGGAGTATCCGCAGTGCCGATGGCAGCGCGAGTGGTTAACAAGGTCGGTCTTGAGAGTAATCCACATAACTTTTTATTGATGCACGCGATGGGGCCAAATGTTGCTGGCGTATTAGGCAGTGCGGTCGCTGCTGGTATTTTGCTTGCACTAGTTGGATAATTTTAGCTTCTCCAACCATTAACGTGGCAATGATTTAATTGCCACGTATTTTTGATCCAAAATATGCAGAAGCTGAAAGAGTATGAAGTTTATTCCATTTCGAAACTTACAATGTCCGGGTTTAGAAACTGCAGTGTGGTATTGTCGATTGCTATTTTTAACCGGTGTTGGTTTGATTGTGTTTGGCATAATAAAAGAGGGGCTTGCCCTTTATCACTGGTGTGTTGAATTGGCCACTTACTCCAAGTTAATCATAGCTAGTATTTATAATTTTGACCTCTTGTCCCGTGCGAATTTTCATTAAATGGTAGTCGGTGTGGTGAAAGTATATTTTGCATGTGGACTCGCAATTAAGCTAAAAAGTATGTCTCATGAAAAGTCGTAATAATTTGATATACCCACACGAGACCTTAGATCACTTTATGTAAACTCTTTTTATACCGTTTTTGTTCCGCCTTGAAAGCGTGCTTTGCTATCCATTTTGCTATTTTTTGCATTAAAACTGGTGGAAAATCATGCCCCATGCCATTGACTAATTTGAGTTTTGATTTTCGGATACGCGTTGCAGTTTGTAACCCTGCAGTGATAGGGAAAATGGGATCATCCGTACCGTGGATGACAAGTGTTGGCGCTTTGATTTGTGATAAAGCATGTTGGCGACAACGGCCTGCTATTACTGCTGTGAGTTGGCGTTTAAACCCTTCAGGGCTATGGGCGCGCTCAATATTTTGCTTTGCGAGTTGGTGAAGTGTCATTTCATCTTGTGGGTAGGCGGGGCTTCCAATCAGTTTGTTGAGCTTGATATTATACTGTACAGCTGATTGTCGGCAGTTTGGTTTAGGCCTTGCCTTGGCGAGCTGTAACATCACTTTGAGGTTAGAAAAAGTAAACTGAGGATACGCCGAAGTTGACATAATAGACGTTAAGCTCACTACCTTTTTTCTGTGTTTGGCCGCAACTATTTGCGCAATCATTCCCCCCATGGACGCACCAACTAGATGTGCGCGCTTTATCTTTAAACTTTTCATGAGTCCTATTACATCTGACGCCATATCGTCTAAGGTGTAGGGAATATGAGCGTGGATCGGAAGTTTTTTACTGAGTATTGTTCTGATCACGTTAGGTGAGCCTAGGCTATCTAAATGGCTTGATAAACCGCAGTCTCTGTTATCAAATCGGATCACGCGAAACCCTTTGTTTACAAGTCCAAAGTACAACTCATCTGGCCATACAGTCATTTGTGCACCAAGACCCATGATAAGAATGATGACAGGTGCGCATCGCTCTCCTTCGTCTTGGTAATGTAATTCAACCCCGGTTGCTATCTTAATATTGGTCATTATCACAAATAGATTGGGTGGCCTTTTGCACTAAAGTTAAGTATAGGCATGACAACTGCGGTTATACCATTTTTACTTAACCTAGCTGCTATACTTTTCTATCAGCAGCTAAAAATATTTGTTGTCAAAGCATTGCGCTTTAACTGCGTTAGGTTATTATCCGTGCAGTGTCTACCGTGCTTATTTAGACCACAGTAGGCTTATTAATTTCGTTTCTATTTATACATTTATTCGGAGTGGATAATGACTAAAAAAAGTAAGGTTCAACATGCTCATCAGCGTGGTGAAATTAAAGATAATGCACTAAAAGCGTTGGTAACCAGCCCCTTGTTCAGAGCAAAAACCGAGAAGAGCAAAAAGGGAAAAGGCAGCTATCAACGCAGCGCAAAACACAAAGGCCAAGAGCCTTACCTTAAGGCAGCCTGAGCTTTAAGATAAGGTTTTTTGCCGATACATTTGTATGTCATGTGTGATTAAATTGTTGATATTGGGTGTTGGTCATATACCGCCCGGCACTACCTCAAATTGCCACCTTTTGTCTCCCATGACTAAACGATAGAATGTTGAATAGTATAGTTGTTACCGCTGTTATGCTTTTGCTTCTACAGGTTGTGTGTCGTCAAATAGACGCAGGGCAGCAAACTCATCGTCAACTACTACGTGCTCGTAGCTGAACCAATATCTTGTAGTGACAAACAAGCCACTAAGCACAAGCCAAAATTGTCCCGTATTAGTAGTGCAATCCATAAAATAGGCTGTTATCGCCATAATCAAGTGTAAAGCACGTATTGAAGGCTTGGAATGTGAAGCTTGCGGCGCAGGGTGTCCCCCGCGCCATCACGTTAGTTTATGAAGTTAAAGTTCTACGTTTTGCCATTTTAAAAGTAGCTTTAAGGTCGACCCACCTATACTCCCTGCTTCTGATAGCCCATAATGGATCATAGCCGCGTTTTGGTATGATAATGATATACCTAAGAGATAGTCTTTGACACCGTCTTGACACTCTGTTTCTTCATCACCATCATAATCTGAGCATTGTAAGTATAAGCCATCAATTAACGGCACAAAATAAGAGTCAAAGTGATCAGATAAGTCAACTAAGTATGACTCGATTAGCGGTTTCGAAGCATGTTCCACTGCTGCTAACGTACTAGCTTGATCCCAACAACGCTGCCACACTCTCGGGTAATCAACTTCTTTGTTTTCTAATAAAGTAATAAACTCATCATAGCTGCCATTGATGTCGAGCATTACTTGTGTGTCGTCATAACTCGTGCAATTTTGAGGGTTATTGATCGTATCAAAAATGGTGACTTTTAACTTTGAATTGTAACTAGTTCGGGCAGGATTATATGATGAGGATAATCTTTTCCAGAGCGGCAAAAGTGTGCCTAAACGTACCGGATAAAAATCATGATCAATTGCTACTCCTTTCTCATCAAGCCAATGAACAATATCTAACGCTTCTCGATAGCGGCCAGACTCATATAAGTAATTAGCTTCATCTAGCTTTGCTTGTAGTTGCGGGTTGATGTCGTTGGCGTGTGCAAAACCGCTAAGCGCGCTGGTGATAATAAAAGCGCCGGTGGTTAACAGTTTTTTCATTTTGCTCTACTCCTTAGTAAAAAATGAATGGGTAGTTCTCTACCACAATTAGGATTGCTTGCGTGAGGTATTGAGATTCCTTCCACGTTGCAAGCAAATATATAGAGCAAAATATGCACCAAAATTATGATTAAGGTGTTTTTGTTTTCCAATGGCGATTACGACTTAAAACGAAGAGTCCAGCAGGTGTAGACTTACTGCAAAAGAACATAGAAGTTAAATTGCAAGTCCATAAAGAAATTAAATCAGCTAATGTCAACCGGACATCTGCCGCTAACTTCAATGTAAATACAGTTGGAGGAATAGTTTCCTCCATTCAGCTAGTTCAGCTCACTTAGCTTGAAACGAGGCAACGGACACTGGGGGTTTCACCAGGTTCGATGATATTAATATTGACCTCTGTTAAGTCGCCTATTATAGGTTTTAGCGCCTTATCAAAACGATTTGCTGCGGCTTCGATTTTTTCGGCATAGTCACCAATAGCATCAAAACTGTCGCTATGATTTTCAATTATTGCTTCAATCTGCTTGGCCTTTTCTTCTTGTTTAGCCAATAACGCTTTATTGATCACAAGTTGACTGTCGTCTTCTCGTATCGCTTCTATACTAATGGCCTCTATTTCTTTGCTCAGCAGTGCAAGCTTGTCCTCAATATCTCTTATTGGTAACTCTTTAGCTGACATATCACGCTCTGCCGCTTTAAGTGCTTTATATGCACCAACCTGCTCGGAGTCCATGGTGTGTTTGATTATTGGGGTACAGTCTTGGTAAGTGATAAGCTGATAGTTGCCTTGTGTTTGCACCTCAGTTGGATTTGCTTTGGAGTAGCCAACGCAGGCACTCAACGCCAGTGTTACCGAAATAATGAGTATTGATTTTGTGGTTTTCATAAGCACCTCAAAGGGAAAAGTCTGATGTACAGAATTAGTCGTGGTACAGTTTGAAAAGGTTGATTTTAGATGTGCAAGTATTAGTAACAAAATATGAATCGGGCAGTGAGCTTAGGGTTATTGACCACTCTTATCGGGTGCTTGGCCTTGGTGCTGTGCAATTTCTTCGGCGTATTTGGCTTTAACTAGTTCAACATAATGGTTGAGGTTTTTATCAGGGCTAACAGCATAGGTCAGCTCATTTTTATTTATCGCAGTGATACGATCCAAACGAAACTCGCGGTAGTCGCTGCGTAATTGACAAAATGCGATGAGTGTCCACTTACCACCCCAATAGACTAATCCAAGTGGCTCGATAACGCGCTGAGAGTGTTGCTGTAAGGCATCTTTATAGTCAAGGGTTACACATCGCTGAGTTTCGATGGCCGCTCTGAGCTTGGCACTAAACGATTGCTGTTGTGGCCCATGTTTAAAGCTAGATACCAAATAGGGAGAATGTTCGTGTTGTTGCTTAAGATGCGCAGGTAGTACAGCTTCTATCTTGGAAATGGCTGATTTTGCATGGGCGCTTAGTTCGGGATCCGTCCAAGCACTGACCATTTTACTGCCAAGCAAGAGTGCTGTTAATTCGTCATAACTAAACATCATAGGAGGAAGCGGGTAATCGGCAATGACATAGCCGATACCAGCTTCCCCTTCAATTGGCACGCCAGAACTTTGTAAGTCCTGAATATCGCGATAAATCGTACGCTCCGATACGCTAAAGTGAGCGGCTAACGATTTGGCTGTTACAGCTAATCGCCGACCCTTGAGCAAATTCACTAGCTGGAAGAGGCGTTCGGATTTATGCACGAATTTTCCTTTTTAAAAGATGTAGTGCTTATCCACTACATTGAGTTTGAGTGACGATATGGCTTCGACTAATGGAGACACTTTCACTGTTTGTATACTGCATTAGTCGCTTACATACTTCAGTGGTTGGGAATTGTTCAGATACTGCTTGCGCATGTGCTAATGATTGCCAATAGAATACATCGATATATTCATCGGTTTGGTCATCTTTACTGAGTGACCGATATAGCAGCCCAGGCTGTTGCTCAATCCATGAAGCAAAGTCAGTGTTAACACGCATTAAATCCTGATCTGTTGCGCTAATAGCTAATTTAAATTTTACGATCTCTACGATATGTTGTTGCATAGTACGTCTCCTATTAAGTTCGTAGAGCAGTAAATCATGGGGCTGTGTCAGGGAGTGTCAGTAGTGTTCAAATATACAGTATTATAGATAAGATACCAAACATGGACTGATATACACTATGAGTGATTAGGTTCAAACTATATCGAGTCGTCAAGTTCTATTAAACAGGAGTTGCACAATGGATCATCAACAAGTACATGATTACTTACTAGCCAAGCCTTATACCAGTGTAAGTCAGCCTTTTGGTGAAGGTGTTGATGTGTATAAAGTAAAGGACAGAATGTTTGCGACGTTGGCGCTTGGTAAAATGGGTAAAGAAGATGACGAGCATCGCCATTGGCGCGTAAATCTCAAATGCGATCCTGATGAAGCACAAGCGCTGCGAGATATTTTTAGTGCGGTGTTACCGGGTTACCACATGAATAAAAAACTTTGGAACACGGTGGTGCTTGATGGATCCATTCCAACTGGAGAACTTGAACGGATGATGGATAACTCATTTCACCTTGTGGTCGAAAAAATGCCGAAAAAACAGCAAAAAGATATATGGGGTTGAACATAGCTAGCTATCAGTGCAGTTCACCCCGAACATCACTGATATGTGCAATGAGCTGTGGAAAGAAAGTGTTGAACCCGCTTTCAAGTTCTTGATAATGCTTGTTTATGTCAGCTTCGCTGCCTGTAAATTGGTTAGCAAAACGAATGCGCCTTGCAATGTTATCCAGCGCCAGACCAACACCTGAAACAGACTCATAAGTTGCAAACCAGTCATGTGTTGTCATTGCCGTTACAACGCGCTGCATGTTGGTTGGCATAGCACCTAAACTGTCTTGGAGTAAGGCGAACCGGCTACGTTTGAATTGATGTAGAGGCGTTGTATGAAAGCTGTCCCAATACTTAATTAAAAAATGGTCATACAATACGTCTATGGCTATCCCTGCAAAGCGACGGCGTGATGGCGAAAAAAGTTGTTTCGCAGCTCTGGTTATTGCATGACTATCAGTGAACTTATCGACTTGAATGTGGGTTTTCAGACCTTGCTGCACAGCGTTTGGCAGCATCTTTACATCAACACCTTTTTGAAAGTCGCCAAGTAGATTACCAAAGCATGATGCGCCTGTGGGTTTTGCAAAGTACAAGTGCGCCAAATAGTTCATGGAAGCCTTCTCAGTTATGTTGCTGTGAACAGGGTAACTCATTGAGCCGGATTTAAGAAGATAAGAGGGGGTTAATTCAGTCAGGGGCAATCTACGTTAGATTAAGCTGGAGTCATAACATAATCTGAGTTTCAGGTTCCACCGTAAACAGGGAGCGCATAATGGCAGTTAAGGCTAAATTGAAGCAAAAGACTAAGCGACTGGTCGAATCAAAAAATATGCTTAACGGGATCACCGTTGCATCCTTTTTAGAGTCAACTATCGTGCCCATTCCCCTCGAGGCAGTGATGGTGCCGCTGATGCAAGCAAGGCGAGAAAAGCTGTGGATAATTGCGCTAATGGCAACAGTTGGATGTGTGATTGGTGCCCTATTTGGTTATGCGTTGGGTTATTATTTATTTGATGTAGTGGGGGATTCTGTTATTGAGCTGCTGTCGAGTCAGTCTCAATTTGAGCAAGTGAAAGCGCAGATGCAAAGTCAGGGATTTTGGTTTGTGCTGACCTTAGGCATAGCACCAATACCGTTTCAGATTGCCATGTTAGCAGTAGGTGCTACTAAATTTTCACTCTTACAATTTCTAATTGCAACTTGTATTGCCCGTTCACTGCGCTATTTTGGTTTGGCGGCGGTCGTTTACTTTGCAGGTGATCAGGCAGAAAAGCTAATTAAAAAGCATAAAATAAAAGCCGTTGTTTTTACAACGGCTATGGTGCTGTTGGCTTGGTGGATAGCCAGCCGTTAATCATTAATGCTTTCGATATAAAAATTTAGACTCATGTTGTGAGCGCGCAAACATCAAAAAATCATTGCTTAATGTCAATGGGGTTGATGCGAGCGTTTTATACTGCTGATAATAATTATTTGGAACGTCGGCGCGTTTCAATAATGTGAGCGCGGCTTTTCCCTTTTGTGCATACTCTCTGTAATCTTTGGACTTATTTAGCAGTTGAATATAAGCAAGGTAAAAAGGTTCAAACTCAGCATGTCTTGCAGAGCCTGTCTGCTTTAACATGAGATCAATGTTGTACAGCAGCTCGCTTTGGTGCTGCATTTTCTCAATTAACTTATTTTGATCTTGGCGGATCATCGAGGCTACCACTCGTTCTTCAAAGTTATTAAGCTGCTCTGTCACTGTGTGGTGGAGCCGTACAAATTGCTCAGCATGTCGCTTACTCAATTGTTGTTGGAGGTTGCGCAACAGCACACTTTCCTGTTTGCCCAACAGATTAATCTGAGCTCTCGCTTCTGCCAGCACCGTTTGGTAAGCTAATTTGTCCCTGTTGTCTTCTGGGATCGCCTCAATCTGCTTTTTGATTGCTTGAATATGCGCGTTGATCAGCGAGAGTTTTTCATTAACTTCAATAATGTTCCACTTACTGGGTGGTTGGTTAAAAAAACCATGAAGTGTCATTTTTTCTTGGCTAGCTTGTGTGTGTAGTTTCACCAATACATCGATCAATTCAGTCAGTGGGTAATCTGTAGATAATGCGCGCAGTAAATTATCCGCTTGTAGTGAGTTATTAATACTTTTTGATTGTGCCGCTTTTATTTGAGCCGTAACGATATCTGCGCTTTCATAAGCTGTTTTTGCATCTAATAGCAAAGCAAAAGCCAGTTGTGTTTCTTGGTATATCGCTTGCCATGTGGCGCTATCGTATCCACTGAGCGTTTTAAGTGCATTTGCCTGTGCTTCTATGTCTCTTTGTTGTTGGGCATGGTTAAGCGCGTGTTCGGTTTTTGTTATTTCGGCCGGTGTACAAGCCACGAGCGCTGCGAAACAAAGGGTAGGGAGTAGTTGCTTCATGTCGTTATTGTTTTGTATTCCTTTTTCCTAACGTTAGCATCATCACCGTAACGGAGCAATATTCCTAAATCGGGTATGTATTTCGATATTTGCCTACACTGGAGTTATTTAATGGCTGTCTGATCTGCATTTTGCTGGCTGTTGCTGAGTAATAACCCCGCTTATAAAAGTGAAGTGCATTGTCTTGCCAATCCAATTCGAGAAAGTGACAAAGCGATTGCATAGTCAAGCGGGGCGCTTCTACTAGCGATTCATAATTCACCAATTTAATTTGAGTCGGATGCTTTTGTGTGGCTTTTTGCAAAAACGCATAAGTATCATCATACATAGTTTGAATATCTTGTATCCGGTATGAGTAGCCATGAAAGGGGCTGCTCGTTTGATAGAGTTGACGGAAGTTTGCGATACAAGTATCTGTTCTGTCTCGCTTCATCACGACAAACTTTGCGCGTGGAAACGCCTTAGCAAGCAAATCGATAAAGAAAAAATGAAATGGCTGTTTGTCTATAAAACGTTTGTCACCATCAACGGATTGCGCGCTAAAGAGACGATATTGCTCAATGGCGTTAGCCTCTTCATAGGCGCGGCTTAGGCGTTGAATATTGCTGTTATAATCATGACAAAATCTAAGTGCTTGAGGCAATATACTGGTCTCTCCCAGTGGCTGTAACAGCAATTGCGCTAAAATTTGCTCCATCAGACTGGTGCCTGAGCGCGGCAGCCCAACGACAAATATTGGTGCAAGTGACCGCTCTGGTGCAAATTCAATAGGTTTGTCGAGAAGTTTACTAAGTGCTTGAAAGTAATCCGTCATCTGTTTAGGCGAATAGGAAATCTCAGCACTGATCGCTTGCTTACTGGCAATAAAGCTTTGCCATGCCTTGGGATAATTTTCTTGCTTTTCGTATTCGAGTGCCAGTGCATGGTGAAGCCGCTGTAATACAAGTGGTGTAGTTTGCGCTGTTATCTCAGTAGCTAATTGAGTGATGCGAGTCGGTGCTAATTCCACAGGAGCAAGCTCTGAGTAGGTTAACTGGCACTTTGCATTACTTGAGTTTGCTTGCACTAAAGAGGCAAGCAGCGTCCGCGCTTGAGCTAATTCACCAGACATTTTCAAGTGTATTGCATAGTTTATCGCGATTTCAGGGCTGTGCGGTGCGTGCGTATAGGCACGGTTAAAATGCCAACCAGCGTCAGTATATTGATTTAATCTCAGTAAGATATTTGCAAGCGTATCGTGCTCTGACCCCGACAATTGTGTGCAGCCTAGCAAATGCTGTATATAGCGCTTTGCAGCTAATGGTGATTGTGTAAACAGCGCAAGTTTGGCAGCGCTCAGAGAATAAAGGGCACAGGGAAATAAACTTAAGCACTTATCGTAAATTTTTTGCGCTTTATTGAGGTTGCCAAGAGTCATATTCAACTCGGCTAATAAAGCGTACGCTTGGTGGTCATTGGCATTGGTATTGATGCGAGCGACTAATGCGTGATGCGCTGCTTGAAATTGGCGCTGTTGAATGTAGCTTTGGATCTGATTGTATGGTGTCATCGCAATATACAAGAGAGTGAAGTCGGCCTCACTCTCTATCTTGGTTTTTACTGATTATAACTCAAACTGATAGTCTAGCTTGAGGCCTATAGTACGAGGTGCTGTGACATAGTGCCCGTACACTCGCTGCTGCTCAGGCAAAGCTTTGTTTAATGCCGCAAATTTAGCTTCACCAGCCCAAGATTTGTCTCGTCTTACCGAGGTGAAAGCAAATTTGTCAAACAAGTTGTCAACATACAAGGTGACGGCCCATTGCTCGCTTGAAAGTTTGGCACTGAGGTTAGATAAGGCAAATCCTGGCAGTACCTCTCCGTCAGCCTTTAACCCGACTTTAGTGTATACGTCACTCTGTGCGGTTACTCCATAATTCACGTTAAGCATTTTGTCGTCGAACACTTCCTGTTCGTAGCTTAAACCGAATGAAAACTGCTGTTTTGGGGCGCCAGGTAAGCGGTCGCCATCTGTACCGTCATAGTATGGCTGGTAAAGCGCGATTTCTTCAGCGCTGTAGTCACCTTCTTTGAATACCGCAAACAGGGCTGGTGCATCATCAGTCAGCTGCGCTTTTGCATAAGAATAGGTTGCGTAAACTGTCCAATGGTCGCTCAATATAGCGCGGGTTGATAACTCGATACCAGTCGAGTTCGCAGAGCCTGCATTGGAAGTTATGATTTCTTGGCCGTTTACCGTCACAGATGAGATCTGTGCATCTTCCCAATCAACACTGAATAATGCGGCATTAAAATGCAGCTTATTATTCAGCCATGTAGACTTTAACCCCAGCTCATAGTTAGTGGTGGTGTCTGGTCTATAGCTAAGTTCATGCGGCAGTGCACAGATGATCTGTTGCTCAGGCAATGTTTCTGGGCACGACTCCAAACCGTTACCACCGCCTAACCTAAACCCTTCACTGACAGTAAAGTACGTCAGTAGTCCGTCTTGCCAA
This sequence comes from Pseudoalteromonas sp. McH1-7, assembly GCF_013366255.1. NCBI lineage: Bacteria > Pseudomonadati > Pseudomonadota > Gammaproteobacteria > Alteromonadales > Pseudoalteromonadaceae > Pseudoalteromonas > Pseudoalteromonas sp. McH1-7. The sequence continues at coordinate 31,718 of NZ_JABWPQ010000013.1, forward strand.
GTGTAATTGGCATTAAACTTAAACAAGCTACCATTGTCTTTGGCACTGACTTGTTCAAACGAAATTTGCTCAAGACTTGGCAGACCACCAGAATAGAGCGGGGTTTCAGCCGCTGATTTAGTGTTAACGTCATAGCGATAGAAACGCGCGCCCACAGTGATATTAAAATCCTCTGAAAATGCGTAGCCAACTTCGCCAAACAATGCTGACTCTTTGCTGGTGGCATTAGTCAGAGCGATATACTCAAGATCTTGCTCAATATTGTTGATTTCGTCGCCCCAAAACTCCGTGAGCCCCGGCGTGTACTCTCTATCATCTGAGCTAATTTCCTGTTTGCTGTAATATACCCCTGCAATCCAATTTAGGGCGTCATCCCCTTTAGAGACTAAACGGATCTCTTGGGTAAACGTGTCTTGATCTGTAGTGTCTTTAGTCAAAGCGGTAAAACTAGGAAAGTCCGCGTAGCCTGGCCAAATATCATAAAGGAGATCGGTTTGATCTCGTTGGCCTTGCTGTTCTTTGCTTGACCAACCGGATGCCGAAACTAAATCTGCAAACTCCAAATCGGCGTTGATTTCAAGGCTAAGTAGGTCATCTTCTTGTTCGTTAGGTTCAAGCACACGATAGGCTGACTCGTATGGTTTGATAGAGTCGGCAAGCGGGTGCTGTGCGCCAAGGCTTTGGTACTGTGAAATCGAATTAGCACCATTTTCTTGTTTTTGATGGAAATAGTTCAGTGTGGTATCGATATTCTCGTTCACCAACCAACGTAGAGAAACACGCGTAGTGGTGATGGTTTCGTCATTTGCATCCGCCACTGCGTTGATATTCGCTTTAACATCCTCAGCATTGGACCAGTCGGGGTCTGGGTTTGAAACGCCAGGTTGTTTAACCACATAGCTATAATCCATAAAGCCGGGGTTATGATAGCGGTTAATGCTAGCGCGAACAGCTAACTCATCTATTACTAACGGCATATTGAATACAGCACCGATTTCATGACCGTTACTGTCACTTTCGTTGATACTGAATACGTCGCCACTGAGCTTGCCCTCAATGATATCAAGCACAGGTGCTTTTAGCATGGTTCTAATTGCACCGCCAAGTGTGCCTGCACCGTAAAGCGTACCTTGCGGACCAATCAAAACTTCAACACGCTCAATGTCAGTGAGTCGCAAATCGACATTAATCGGGATTTCGCCAAGGTAAGTCGCTACGGTACCCGAGTCAGAGGCTCGCTCTGATGAATTAGTATTCAAACCTCGGACAATAATAGGTGAACCCTCACGGCCTCCTTGTTCTGTCATTGTAAGACCAGGAACCCACCTTGCTACATCTTCAAGGTCACCAATATTTTGGTCGCTCATCACATCGCTGTCTACAGCAGTAATATTTAATGGTGCTTCTTGAACTGTGCCAGCACGTCGAGTGGCAGTCACTTGAATTCGTTCAATTGACTTTTCTTGAATCTTGCGCTCTTCAGCGTGTGATTGATTCACAACAAAAAAACTCGAACTAACAGCTAGTGCGACTAAGCTTGGATGGAGCTTACTCATGAATGGTGAAACCTCAAATTAAGAATTAAACGTGACGAAATTTCAATCTTTAGAGATGGATAACTATGCAAATAGTGCATTTTTGTCCCGAGCTTAGAGAGAATTTCATACAACTGGTGGTAAGTTAGCTAATCATACTTTGTATATTTTTTAGGTAATTTACCCACCCTGAAACTGCATCGCATGCTAACATGCTTATTCTTATATTGTGAATAATTATTTCAATTATTTGAATGATTATTTCTTTTTGGGTTGTGTCGATTTGCGAAAATTTTCAAATAGCTTAGAGTATTAACTCCGTATGCTTCTTTTGTACGTCAAATACCCTAAGGAAAAATAATGAAAAAGCTGATGTTTGCATTGTTGGCATCTTGTACATTACTTGGTTGCTCTGACAGTGAAGTTGGAGATGTATCACTCGGTCTGTTTACGCTTAAAGATATAAAGCTGGACTCTATGGTTGACCCTGTTGTTACAGGCGTGACTTGTCATGTAGCGAGTGTTGAAGATGACCTGAGTTTTTCAGACCCAAGTGATAGCTCTATCTCTTGTCGTCAAACGAGCGAAATAACACCTGCAATGCTGGCGAATATAGACAAGAGTGACTCTGGCGAAGTGGTATTTAAAAAGTCAAAAAGTGTGTTTTTTAAATCAATGAAAGTAAGAAGAATTTTTGACGCGAAAAATCAAACCTTGATGTATTTGGCTTACACCACAAAGGAAACCTCAGGCAGCTTTAAGCACAGCCTGTCGACAGTGCCATTATGGGGTACGCAGGCTTATCGAAATGCCAAAGCCGATTAACTCACGTTTGCTCAGGGTAAACTCATACACCTTGATAATTCTTTCGTACATTATTTTTGTTTGAATTAAACCTTTTTACTCACGATTTCGACTAAGCTTAATAATGATAATTTTAGGAGAAATCGTGATGCTCAAAACACGCTTTTTTGGTAAAACAGTCAATACTGCGTTTGCTGTGATGACCGTGCTATTTATTATTCTGACGTTAACAACGGATGCGCATAGTATCTCTTCCCACGAAACTGAGGTTGAGATCTTTGCGCAAGATAAGGTTATTTCAGAATCTAAATCTCAATAAACTTGCGCCTTGATTTATTTTATTTTATTGATTAGTAAAACTTAAAACAATGAAAAAGGTAGAGTTAGTATAGTAATGGACTAGTTCCTTTTCTGGGTTGTTATGAAGGCATAAATTTATCTAACGTATTTATGACATATACTCATGACCGGCTTGCGTTGTGTATAACGTGTATACTCTAAATCTCCCCGTTTTATTCATCTCATTAATAGTCTTTATTCGCCTGCGGTCAAAATTGTAATTAATTTATTGCGTTATACTCAGTCTGCATTAGCTTTAATTGAGGACTCATATCAATTTGTTTAAATATTGGCTTAATCTGAAGTGGCAAATATGACGCTAATGGTATTAAAAGCTTCTATATTACCTTCATGGATATAGGAACGTGGCGATAGTAGGAGGCGGAGTTACCGATAAGATGTGCTTGCCTAAAAATAGGCTATTTAATTAGCCGCAGGTCAGGTTAATTGAGCAAATTGGTATAAGAAAACGGCGCAGCTTGCGATTGGATACTTGCAGGTTGCTGCTCTAAGAACACGAATTTTAGCTGACTTGCTTTGTGCTTGTCTGACTAAAACAGCAATAACAAGGAAGATATATGGCACGCCAATTTGATAACTTTTATAGTCATGGGGCAATTAGCTTTGATGATTTTATTAATTGTGTCTCTAGTTTGTATACGGGGCCTGATTGTATAGATGAAGGCACGCTAAGGTTGCTGGCAGAAATGCTTTACAGGCTCTCACAAAATAAACAGTTTTTAGCGGCGCAAGTTGCAGGTGGTAATAAGTACACGCACCACCCAAGAGGACTGTTAGATAACGATGATTTATATGTACTTTATGAACAGCAGCAGCCATTTTTTGGTGTCTATGCTCAGATCTGGCACCCGACCCTCAAGCGAGGGAAAGCACGAGGTTTTAACCCACCACAGAGGGATTACAACTTTTCTGCGTTGACGACCAACTATTTTGGTCCAGGTTGCGGCAGTAAGCTTTATCAATACGAATACCGGCAAGATCTCAAGCAAGGTGAGCACTGTGCATTGTCATTTCTACAGTTTTATCAATTTACGTCGGAAAATGTACTCTTTACTGAGGCCTCAAAGGATGTAATTGCTCAGGCGTTACCTAAAAGTTTGAGTATAACCATTAGCTTACGGTTAGAGAAGAACGAGCATCCATGCTTTATCTTCGATAAATCTTCGAAAAGAGTGCTAGGTGTTATAACTGATGTAAATTGTGAAAAAGCAGGCGTAACGTCAAAAGTGGGATTGCTTGAAGTATAAGTCATTCCAAGTGTAGTATTTGTTCACCTTGATGTAGGTGCCTTAGCTGCAATAAGGGACAGGAGCGATGTTATCGACAAGGTGTTTTGCCTTTAAGTACCTGAGATGCGGGGTGCTTGAGCCCCATCTTTATACCAATTAGACTTAATACTTGCTCAATTTGAAGGAGTAAATCTGACACTTAACAACGTTAAAAATTTCTTATTTAGAACAACTAAATAGCAAAATTTTTGCCTTATCTATATAGAGGTAGGTACCTTAGCGATAGCAGGACGCGGTAGCGGAGTTATCGACAAGATTTTCTCGCTTCAAAATAGACCACTTAAATTAAGATAATTGGTATTATTTTGTTTAATTGAGCCTATATAGCTGTAACCGAAGTGCAAATATGTTAATTGTATCGAGGTAACTTGAGCTTAGGATAACACAGGCTGTTAGTATGCAAATATGCTTTGTATTAGGGAGTGTGTAGTTGTTGGACACGACAGACCCATTTATTCTTTAGCCAAAGCTCAGGTTAATTGGTACTAAATATAAATATCTGCACGGGTGATGGTTGAACCAACATAATGAACTGTTTTGTTGGGTTAACTTCACGCCGTTTTGCTTTCATACCAGTGTCTTAGAGGCTGGTAATGTTTTTGCTCAAACAACAAAATTAACGGAGCGGCGTAATAATGAAGAAAATGAGCTTGGTGGCCTTTGCTGTGGCGCTTGGGCTAAGTGGATGCGCTCAAGATAAGCCGGTTACACAAAAGCATTCTGAGGTTGGAGTCAGCCAATCTAGTATGTCCAGAACAGAGATAGATAAAGTTGTTGAACAATATACGAGACAATTTATTAACCACCAGCCGGCATTGGCAACATCATTAAAACTACCGAACAGTGAATACGGTGATTATCAAACAAAGCTACCTGACTACTCTGTCGTGGGTATGCAGGCACTGCAAGTCGACATGAATGCAGCGGCGCAGCGTCTAGCGGCAATACAACCGGCAATCAGTAACTCAGATGACTTATTACATGTGAAAGTCAATGAAGTGATTGCGCGTTATTACGCCGGAGATAAGGGGTTCTCAGCCGGTTATATTGATACGTGGGGTGGGCACCTGCCATATATTGTGAACCAGTTGTCAGGCCCCTTACTCGATATTCCTAATGTGCTAAAAGACCAACATGGAATAGAGAGTGAGCAAGATGCCAAAGACTATCTTGCTCGCCTGAATGCCTTTGTTGAAGTGACGAAGCAAGTGGCAAGTAAGGTAACAGCGGACGCCAATAAAGGCGTAATTTTACCAAAAGTATTGTTTCCAAACACGCTAGGTTATTTAGATAACTTCACGGCGCCACATGGTGCAGCGCATCCTTTGGTTACATCGTTTAAAGAAAAACTTGCAAATATCAATGATATTACAGATAAAGCCGCCGCTGAATATGTTGCACAGGCGATACAAATTGTTGAGCAAAAGCTTTATCCCGAGTTTAAAAATGTGTCTGCTATTATGCACGCTCTAGAGAGTAAAGCGCCTGAAAAGGTTGGTATTTGGGCTCAGCCAAATGGCGAAGCTTTCTACCAGCATGAGATCACCTACTTAGCGGATTCTGATATGGGCGCCGAAGAGATCCACCAAATTGGTCTTGCTGAGGTGGAGCGTATTTCAAAGCGTATGGACGAAATCCTTAAGCAAAATGGCTATTCACAGGGATCTGTTGGCGAACGGATGAAGCAGCTCAATGAAGAATCGAGATTTTTATATGCGGACTCTGACGAGGGTCGTGAAGCGTTATTATCGTTCTTGCGTGGTGAAATAGCGACTATTTTACAAAAAGCACCAGATTATTTTTCTACTATTCCACCGCAACCAGTTGAAGTCAAACGCATACCACAGGCTGTGGAAGCAGGTGCGCCCGGTGGTTACTACAATGGACCATCGCTTGATGGAAGTCGCCCAGGGGTATTTTCAATCAACCTAAAAGATATGAAGGCAGTACCAAGCTTTGGCATGAAAACCTTGACGTATCATGAAGCAGTTCCTGGTCATCATTTTCAAATTGCCCTGAATATGTTGCAAACCGAAATTGGTTTGATGCGTCAAAATGCGTCATTTAACGGCTATATCGAAGGATGGGCATTATATTCTGAGTTGCTGGCTTATGAGATGGGCATGTATAAAGACGATCCATTTGGTGACTTAGGTCGTCTGCAAGCTGAGGCCTACCGTGCAGCTCGACTTGTTGTTGATACTGGGTTGCATTACAAAAAGTGGACACGCGACCAAGCGATCACCTATTTTGCTGATGCAACAGGTACGGCAATGAGTGATGTGGTATCGGCTATCGATCGTTATATTGCGTGGCCCGGGCAAGCGCTTGGTTATAAGCTAGGTATGCTCAAACTGGTTGAACTGAGAGAGCATGCTAAGCAGCAACTGGGAGAGAAGTTTGATATTAAAGCATTTCATGATGTGATCTTACTAAAAGGTGCAAGGCCGCTGCGCTTAGTTGAAGAGGATGTTAACGCGTGGGTTGAGTCGCTAACAGCAGCCTAATTTTTACTCTCAGCTTGGTGGTGAGTGAACTACCAAGCTGATTTGCCTTTCTCTTTGCCTGTCTTTATGGTCTCTGGGTTAATACTTGATATTTGGTTTTGCTTTTGCCCTAGCAAGGATTTCTTCGCTGCGATTTATATCTTTGCGTTGTAGATCGAGGCCCGTGGTATTTTCATTTTCTACAGGCTGATAGGCAAGTTCAGCATACAGTGCAAAGTGATCAGAGTCGATATTTGCCAGCCGCTTTATATCAACAACAGTGAAGTGATGACTTGAAAACAGATGATCTAATGGCCATCTAGCAAACGGGTAATCTGCGTGAAAGGTGTTAAACATACCACGACCAACCCTAGGGTCTAATAGTCCACTGATTTTACGAAAAAGCCTAGTGGTTGGAGACCATGCAACATCGTTCAAGTCTCCGGTTACTATGGTCGGTAAAGCGTGTTTCGCTATGCGTTTAGCCACAATGACTAACTCAGCATCACGCTCTATGGCGGTTTTATTCTCTGTTGGGCTAGGAGGAGCTGGATGTAAAAAGTGAGCTTGTATGATGGTATTGGATGGGAGTTTGATTTTTGCATGTATCGAGGGTACATCTTCTTCAACAATATACTCACAGGTAGCGTCCTCAAGCGGGTGGCGTGAATATACATGCATACCATATAAATTAGACTGCGGGCACTTTACAGAGTAGGGCAGTATATCTAACAGTGAGTCGAGGTGTTGTTGCCATATCTCGTCACTTTCTAGTGTTATGAGTATATCAGGCTGATGTGCTCGAACTTAGCTGAGCAACAGGCTAAATTGGCGGTTGGTTTGTAGCACGTTGGCGGTGAGTATACTCATTGTTTGAGTATTTGATGTTGCATGTTTTACCTCTACTGGCCAAAGGGGCGTATAAGGCAAGATCCACCAAAGTTGAAAGCATAAGCACGCGGTGAGCACAAACATAGTGATCACGCTAAGCAGACTTAACTTGAAAAAGGCAATGCACAACATCAGTGCTACGGCAGTCATTGTGACGAGCTGGAGTCTAGGAAACTCCATTGCTCTGACACTCCAATGCGGGTGCTTGGCCAAAGGTAATAACGTAGCTACCAAGATAACAACACTCAGTGAAGCGATAATCCAAGTCATGTAATACCCTAACATAATGGAAGAATTTGCTCAGTATACTTTATGTCGGCTGAAATGTATGTGAATAGTATCGACGTTGAGTGGGCACTCATTGTCGATACTCGGTTGGTGGGGAACACCGTTGGTTATACTTTTGAGCTTAGGTAATTTAGTTGATTAACTCACTTCTTACCCCGGGTGCAGGTTAAATAGACAACAATTTGAAGGGAGAACTACCTTGTAAGCTTGATAACACTGCTCAGTTAGTATGACCAAAGTACTTTCTCCACTTCAAAAAATTTACTTAACCTTATGTTATATAAACAGCATTAGTTTTGATATGGCGTATTTTCCGCGAAATATTCGTGGCTATCAGCATTTTGGATAGCTTGGCTTGGGTTAGAAATCGCAAGGCTTTTCGCTCCAGACTGTCCATACACAATATCGTCAGTACCGGCGACCACATTAAAGTGGCTTAGCTCATGCACAATTGTTCCAGCGCGTGAGTCTGTACCAAGCTCATTTGCATTCCAAAATGCACGACATAGATATATCTTGTACGGTTGATTTGGATATACGTAAGCAAAGTACGATTGATTACAGCTACAGTCAAACGTAAGGTCTTGGTTATCAATTGCATCGTTAATGGCGTTAAAGTTTGCTTTTACCGTCGCATAACGGCTACTGGTTGCTGATCCAAACCAAGTATTGTAACGAGTCGATGGATTGTTTGCTGAGTGACTATTTAAATAAGCGACAGAGTTATTTGTGATTTGATCCGCCGCGTCCAATGCCGATAAAATGCTGTTTTTTTCGCTATTGCTACAACGGCCCGTGAAACACGTACCATCAGTACAGTCTGCTGCAGCGCCCGGCTTTGCAGCAGCCTGAATATTGCCTTTGCTTAACGGAACACCTTCAAGCCATAAGTTAACCGCATTGGAGCTTAGCTCTGCTACTGAGCTAGTAACGCTAGATTGATGCTGCATCATACGGCTTTCCATACGCAGCTTGTCATTTCTGCCAAACAGATCGAAAGACTCAACATCATAGCTGATCTCATAATTTCCAGGCTTACTGAGGTCATAAAGTCCTGACAATTCAAATGATTTTGATAGCGTTTCACCTGATTTTAATTTGATGAAGTCTTCTTCTGTGGGCGCATGGCGTTTATAGTGAGGGCCAAAGAAATCTACTTCTTTTCCATCTCTGGTAATTTTAAATATATGTTCTTCGTCGAGATCAGTATACCAGCTTAGGATTTTTTGATTATCTTTGCCTTGGTTGGTGATGTTTAGCGTGGCGATAACGTCGCCATTTTTCTTTGTATCAACATCGACATTGACTAAGAGGTTTTCGTTCATTGCATTAGCATGTAGTGATGCGCTGATAGCTGTGGCGAGTAACCCAGCCGATACTGTGCGTGATAGTAGTTTCATTATTTCTTCCTGTTGAGGTTTTCTCAGAGCCTTGATCCTCACAAGCAATTAAGGACTGAGTTTACTTGTTGTCATTATTTTTTGAAGAACTTCAAATTTATCTTCACTTTTAATTAACAATAATATATTCAAAGTTTCAAGTGTCACTTGGAAACTTATTTTTATGTTTGAGAGAAGAGATAAATTACTAATAATTTCATGAGTATGTAATGTTATTGAAAAGTATGGATAAATTTTAATCGAATAAAGAGAAGACTTTTTTGTAAATTTATTGTTTTATTTACGTTGGTTTACAATGATTAGAGCGAAGTGTTACAAACACTGATTGCGCAATGAACGAGACTTTTGAAAGTTATTGAGTTTAGCTTAGTAAGCAGCCTAGCAAATCCTCACTTAATAAACTCAGATTTATACTCTATTTTGAGATTGAGCAACTTGCCTACTGGCCAGTAGGCAAGTTGAATTTAAACAGTGAGTACAAACATTTATATTTAAAAAAGCTTAACTCTCAGTCGCCTAGATTTCGGTAATGATGTCTTCGATTGCGAGGCGTGATTTAGGTAATTTAGCATTAAAATCAGTTTCGTCACGGTAGCCCAGTGCGACAATGGCAAGGGGATCAAAACCTTGTTCAGTTAATCCTAACTCTTTACCTAAGATTTCAACATCAAAACCTTCAATGGGAACCGAGTCAATGCCAAGTGACGCCGCACCGAGCAAGAACTGTCCAAGATTTAAGTAAACTTGTTTACCCGTCCAAGCTTTGATTGCTTCATTGCTGGTTTGGTTTAAGCCGACAAAATAACGGCGGCCATCATTCATTTGTGCCTCGATTTCAGAGCCTTTTTCAAATCGACCATCGGCACTTTCTTTGGCAAGCACTTTATCTAAATGCGTATCATCTATATTTTGTTTTGCAGCAAATACAACAACATGTGATGCGTTAAGTACTTTTGCTTCATTAAACTTATAACTATCTTGTGTGCTTTTAGCCACTTGGGTTTTGCCAGCCTCAGTACTTGCGATGACGAAATGCCATGGCTGAACGTTGGTACTAGACGGGCTTAGTCTTAGCGCCTGCTTGAGTAGGTCAATATCTGAATCACTAATTTTTTTATTAGGATCAAAGGCTTTTGTGGAATAACGATTGTTAATTGCATCGCGTAACGTGTACATATCAGACTCCTAAAATTGCTTTAAAGACATAATATGGATTTACATAATCAATAAAAAGATGATAATGAGTTAAATAGTTTCAAAAATTTTTTGAAAATGAATACACAAGATTTAATCGTCGTGATGAAAACGGCTCAGCTTGGCAATATTAGTGCGGCGGCTGCGCAGTTAGATATGCAGGTTGCCACAGCGAGCGCCGCGATAAAGCGAGTGGAAAAGCACCTTGGCTTTCAACTTTTTGTGCGCTCTACGCGTAGCTTAAGGCTATCAAAGCAAGGTGAAACTTACTTGCCAATTTGCGAGCAGGCACTTGCGCTTTTGGATAGTGGCAAAAAACAGGTGCTTGATAACGACAACGAAATTGACGGTGAGCTAAGGTTAACCGCACCGTCAGATTTTGGCCGTAATATTCTCCTACCTTGGCTAGACGAATTACTTGACGAGTACCCCAAACTTGCCCTGAAGCTTATTCTTAATGATCACAATCTCGACTTTTATCGTGACGGTGTTGATATCGCGCTGCGCTATGGCGCGCCTGAAGACAGTAGCTTCTACGGCTTTAAAATTTGCGATGTGCCATTGCTGCTTTGTGCCTCTACGGAATACTTAGAAAAACAAGGCACACCAAAGAGCCATGAAGACTTAAGCGAGCATCAAGGGCTATTCTTTTTGATCAGAGGCAGTAAGTTTGATACGTGGAAACTGACGAAAAATGAACAAACTTACAAAGTGGTGCTTAAAGGGCGTAGAACCAGTAATGATGCGGATGTGGTAAAGCGCTGGTGTGCGCAAGGAGCGGGTATTTCATTGCGCTCCGCGATAGATGTAGCAGACCAACTAGAACAAGGTGTGGTGCAAAGTATATTAAATGACTACCGCGTTGAATGTAAGCCGCTGTGGTTGATCTGCCCGTCAAAGCAAATGATCAACCCAAGCGTGAGAGTGCTGCGCGATAAACTAAGAGTGTACTGCCAAGCGCTTGTAGAAAAGGCCGAGCGATATAAGTAATGCGCTAGGGCTTGACTGAAGCTGTACTCTTAGGTTTGTCGGGTAAATGGGTTGGATAACCAAATAACGCCAACCATTTGCCCTTTAAGGTGTTTGCTTGTGAAAAGCGGTGGAACATATGACGCCACTGAGCAAAGTTTACGTCTACAGGGGTTTGCTTTGGTGCCGCACCTCTTATTCCATAGCAAATTGTTATGTCTATACGCTCCTCAACAAAGGTGCCAAAAAGCTTATCCCAAATGATGAGCACCCCGGCAAAGTTTTTATCTATATAATCGGGATTACTGGCATGATGAACTCTGTGGTGGGAAGGCGTATTAAAAATCCGCTCTACCATCCCTAATCGATTAACTGTTTGTGTATGAACAAAAAATTGAAAAGCTAAGTTAATTGCGACGATGGCAAATACCAAGGTAGGGGTAAATCCAAGGAGTATCATAGGCAGCCAGAATAGCCACATACCGACAATTGGGTAAAGCAAGCTTTGGCGAAATGCGGTGGTAAAGTTCATTTTATTAGAGCTATGATGCACTACGTGTGCGCTCCAAAGCCAATGAATACAGTGTGATGCCCGGTGAAACCAGTAATACAAAAAATCTTGCAAGATAAAACCAAAAAGCAAAGTAAAGAGATTGAGTTCGATTGTGAACAAAGCAAATTGATGGAGCCAGTAAAAGAGTGGCATCAATACAAGCAAAGCTAGCGCGTCGCTGCCTTGATGGAGCAAGGCAAGTAGGGCATTGAGCATTGAATCTCGCCAATCATAATATTCGTGGTGCTTGATGTACTCCCAAGCAACACAAAGTAAAAAGGCGGGACTGAGTGCCAGTAAAATTAGCGATACATCAATCATATACAGCTCCTTCTTTAGCCAAAGCTTTGGTACTTTATGCACTAGCGTAACGGGATAGTCATTGACAATCCTGCCAAACTGCGCCAAAAATTTGTCCAAATACGACAAAAGGAACTGCAATGCACTCAACTTCGTTTGTATATTTTTATAGTGCGTGGGTACATATTCATGACCATTTTACTGATAACAAGAGACTGCTAGGTGAGCTTGCAGAGCTAGTAGCGTCACGGCCTGAACGTGTACCACTTGTTGAATATGAGCGACTGCTTGAGGTAGGGCTGGAGCTGAGCGGCGATCCCTTGATTGGTTTTGAACTGGGTAAAGCCATTCAGTTGCATGACTATGGAGCGCTAGGTTACTTGGTCGAAACCAGTAAAGACTTACAGCAAGCGATTACCTCTTTATTGCATTACGATGCCATTGTTGCCGATATTGGCCTCGCTGTATTCACAAGTGATAGCGACAATGCCAAGTTAACTTGGCAACCAAAAACCCCGCTGGGTAAGCAAACCATTTTGCGTAATATGACCGCTTGGGTGAGCGCTGCACGGCAGCTTTTGCGTTCAACTTTATCGCCTAATCAACTCCATCTTAGCTTTAGCGTGTGTGACCGAGAATTACAGCGTTTACAAACTTGGTTTGGCTGCTCCGTTTTACAAAACTGCCCTGAAAATGCACTGTGGTTTCCGTTAGATTTTCTTGCCATGCCAGTCGCTACCGTCGACAGCCTAATGCACGAACATATTGAGCAAGTGCTTGCTAAAAGCGTCTCAGCGTTTTGTGATAATGATGATTTAAAGACCCGCGTTGCTAATTTACTGGCAGCAAAGCACTCACTTGCTGGAGTCAACCAAGCAAGTATTGCTAAAGCATTAAACATGAGTGTGCGTTCGATGCAGCGTAAGCTACAAATACAACACACTAGCTTTAGAGTCCTACTCGATGAAGAGCGAAAGCTTCGATTTGAACAGCTCATCGGCAACACGAGATTACTCGATATTGTCGATGCGCTCGGTTTTACAGAACAAAGTGCGCTCAATAAAGTTTGTATGAAATGGTACGGAAAATCACCATCAAAGCTAAAATGAAGAGCCGAAGGTGGGTAAGTTTGGGCTAGTTAGTCAAACTCCCTGCATCGGTGCAAATATGTATTGAGAATACATACTTGGCATCATCGATTTCCAACAACCGTTACCTCACCGCTTACGCGTTTTCATTCAATAAATCGAAGGGTCTTCCCCGTTCCATAATTTTAAAGCAGCCAATATTTCAAAGGTTGCATAAGTAAAGTCACTTACATTCAAGGACACCGAATTACACATTCCCACAACAGACGTTTTGGTGTCTGGCCTTCGAATGTAACTGGTGTCTGTGCCGACCCAACCCCCGTTGTGGAAATAATAACGTCCATCAGTATTTTGCCCATTGGCGTAATACCACTTTCCTTCGTCACTCTCTGGAATATTGATATTTGGCTTGTTCATTAGCGCCATTAACGTTTCTGGATTTTTGCCTAGCTTAGGAGTTTGGAAGTGAGTATCCCAAATAAGCATGTCATCTATGGTGGTGAATAAGCCTCCATCACCAATAGTGTGTAAAGCGGTTAAATGATTGAGCTGTTTTCCTGCTTCAGGTGAACGATATCCTGAAGCGCGGTGAGGAATAACCTCTTCGGCGCTATCTGAAAAAAATGTGTGCTTCATACCGAGCGGCTTAAATATACGCTTGTCGGTGAATTCGCGTATCGTCATTCCGCTTACCCGCTCAATCAATTTTGCCAGAATGATATACCCGTGATTACTGTATTTCATTGTGGTGTCAGGCTCATGTACAAGCGGGAAATCTTTAATGACAGAATAGTATTCCGCATTTGGTATGAATTTTTCACTACCTATCATAAATCGGCTTAAAGGAGATTCACGTAGCGTGTCTAGGTGATCGTCGAAGTTTCCTAAACCAGAGAAATGACCTAGCATTGAATTAATGGTAATTTTTCTTCCATAATCTTTTAAATCAGGTAGGTGCTTGCGTATATCGTCTTCCAGCTTGATGGCTCCATCATCTGCTAATAACAAAACAGCAAACGCTGTAAATTGCTTTGATACCGACGCCATTCTGAATACCGATTGATTATTGAGGGGGATTTGGTGTTCTAAATTAGCCAGGCCATAGCTTTTTTTGAAAATAAACTTTTTGTTTTGGATAATACCTATAGAGCAGCCCGGTCCATCTGGGCTAATGCTTTTATCTGCAATTGCATCCATTCTTTTTTCTAAAAGCATTAGCTGCTTATTCTGTGCAACAGTTTGACCTGAACTGAGTAATAAGCTAAAGGTGAACGCCTGAATTAATCTGTGCATGAGTTTTTCCTATTTTATTATTTATGCTTAGAAACATTTGCCTTCCATGTAAACTAAAACGTTAGGTGATTTTACATTCGCACTAGCATTGTCAAGTACTGAAACTCGTTATATAACATTTTGTAACTCCAAAATATTAATCGTTTTAGGTTGAAAAATATACTCTATGTTTGTATCGGAAAAAATATGACATGTCTGCTAAATTAGCTACGCCAGTAAAGGACTAAAGAGGAGCCTTGATGTCAGAGTCAAGGCTAGTTACAAATATAAACAACTACAACCAAAGCGCTCATTGCTCTTGGCGTTTTGAAGTGTGCCTATCGTTTGCTATTTCATTCTTCATTTTCTTTTTAAACACGAGAAATCTTAATTGTTTTAATCAAATCTGATTGTGAATGTTTTTATGGTTTTCAACCTTTTGAAATTAAAGATTTTTATTTTTACTCTCGACCGCAAGAAAGATTTATCTTGAGCATCAAAATTACTCAATTGCTAAGAGCTATATTTAAGATTACAACTACTTCACTTTATGTGGGTGCTCTCAATTTCCCACTTACCCTATGTTAACTCGTGGGGTGCTAAAACCATCAAATATTGATGTTAAGCATCACCACTCAAGGACTCTTTAGATGCTATCTACTTTATTCGTTGTTGATCAAAGCACCGATGTGCTGCCGCTGGCAAACAACGTTGTCACCTTTGAAACCTATTTACAGGAATACCCAAAGCTTGGCGAATCAAAACTTCGAGTGATTAATTTATGTGACTGTGACCGCTATTTAAGCCAAGGTTACTACTGCTCTTTACTAGCTGAGGCGGGTGAAAAGCTAGGAATGAAGGTGCATCCGTTGGAAGCGTCTGAGCTGTATAGCTTAGGTCAATATGATGGCTTATTTATCCGTGAAACAACGGCAATTGATCATCACACTTATCGCTTTGCGCAAGAAGCAGAGCAAAAAGATTTAGTGGTAATTGATGACCCAAGCTCTATTTTGCGCTGTTGTAATAAGGTGTTTTTACATGATGCCTTTAATTACAAGAAGGTGCCAAGTTTAGAGACGCGATTTGTTAGCCAGTGCAATGAACAAGTAATTGATAAGCTCATTGACGACTTGTCGTTACCTCTGGTGCTTAAAATGCCTGAGAGCTCGTTCTCAAAAGGTGTTTTTAAAGTGAAAACCAAAGAAGAGTTGACAGAGCGCCTAGAGGCACTAATGAAGGTCTCTGCGATTGTACTAGCGCAAGCATACTTGTATACCGAGTACGATTGGAGAATTGGTGTATTAAATGGCCGTGCGGTATACGGCTGTGGTTATCATATGGCACGTAACCATTGGCAAATTTATAACCACGGCTCAAAGCGTAACTTTTCTGGTGGCTTTGACACTTTGCCAACGTTTGAAGTACCAAAAGCGGTATTGCGGGCGGCATTAAAAGCGGCAGCAGTCGTCGGCAATGGTTTGTATGGAATTGATATTAAAGAGCACAATGGTAAGGCCTACGTGCTTGAAGTAAATGACAACCCAAATATTGACCAAGGGGTTGAAGACAAGTACCTCGGTGACGAGCTGTACATGCAGGTAATGTCTGAATTATTAAGGCGCCTAGAAGCGAGAGGTAAAAAGTAATGTTACAACCGGTGTTAGTGCTTGAGAAGGCTGTTCCACAAGATTTGAATGATCTTAGCGCGCTAGAGCAACAATGCTTTAGTGCAGACAAGCTCAGCCGTCGCCAACTCAAGCATTACATTAATTTTGAACATAGCCTATTGCTAACCGCTAAACTTGCTGGAGAGCTTGTGGGATATGGTCTCCTTTGGTTACATCAAGGAACACGGCTAGCCAGACTTTATTCGCTGGCGGTGTCGCCACAGCATCAAGGGCAAGGCATAGCACGCCAACTCATGTCAGAGTTAGAAACCAAAGCGGGTGAGTTTGGTTGGCTATACGTGCGTCTCGAGGTTGCTAAGCGCAATACCTCTGCCATTGGTTTGTATAAGCGTATGGGTTATCGGGTGTTTGGTGAGTATCAAAACTACTATGCAGACCAAGATGATGCGCTAAGAATGCAAAAGTGTGTACGCAAGCTATCAAAACAGGCCGTATTACTTCCCGCACCTTGGTATCAGCAAACTACTGAGTTCACTTGCGGCCCTGCGTCACTGATGATGGCGATGGCGAGTATTGATTCTGGGTGCATGGGCGATCAAATATTGGAGCTTCAGATTTGGCGTGAAGCGACGACTATATTTATGACCGCCGGACACGGTGGGTGTCACCCGTTTGGTTTGGCATTGGCAGCTGAACGCCGGGGTTTTGCAGCAGAGGTGGCAGTTAATACATCTGGGCTGCTATTTTTGGACGGTGTAAGAAGCGTGCAGAAAAAACAAATCATGACGTTAGTACATGAGCAATTTCAGCAAGAATGTGAGTATCGAGATATTCCGATTCATCAGACCGATGTGCAATTAGCGCAGGTGGAAAAATGGCTATCACAAGGCAGTGCAGTGCTGGCGTTAATAAGCACGTATCGGTTAAACGGTAAAAAGGCACCACATTGGGTACTAATTACGGGTATAGATGAATTATGTTTATATCTTAATGATCCTGATGTAGAGGACAATCAAAATCCAATTGATTGCCAACAAGTTCCAATTGCAAGGGCAGATTTTGAAAAAATGATCACCTTTGGCGCAAGTAAGCTAAGTGCCTTAGTTGTGTTGCATGAGTCATTTTGAGCAAACAGTACTACACCGCCTGAGTTAAAAGTAAAGGGGGAGCTTGCTCACCCTTTACCTTAACTATCAGCAAACAGGTACTTCACTCAAAAAGTAGTGTTGATAAAGTAAGAGCATCAGTTATAGCCCTTATTTTGTCCTTATAATGTCTTTAAAAACTCGACAAGTTGCCATTTTTCGTCGTTGCTTAACGTTGTGCCATGGAGGTGCCCATGATTACTATTTCCAGGCATCACATCACCATTTCCCTGCTTTACATTAAATTCATTCATGCCTTTATGGGTGATATAACCCACATGTACAGGATCGAACTGGCGACTACCAACCCAAAAAGTATCCGGACGTAATTCAGGTGGTTGTAGTAATGACCATAAGTTGGGAACTGAGCCGTTGTGAAGATACGGAGCCGTTGCCCAAATGCCATTGAGTGGCCGAGCTTTGTAAACACCAGCATCATAAAAGCCATCTTGGCAATCTACATCCGTATCAGGGCTTAGATCATGCCTGTTTTTCAGATATACTTTGAGGCGTTCTTCTATGGACTTTTTGGCCGTGGTTTTCTTACCATTTGGGCCTGCACGTTCAGCTACAAGCCCAGCTTCAATGGCTTTGATGGGATGTTTTAACACTAAGCCGACCACCCCATTTACCGGTATATCAATCGCTCTATCAATGGCATCAAACTTATTTCCTATCAAAATATCTGTTTTCGTACCAGCCAAGAATAAGGTCTTAGCTTGATGACAACTGGCATTATTGGACATCGTCGGATCAGTGCCAATTGTTCTAACAGGTACGGTTACTGCCTGATAATCTTTAAGCACGTTTTTTCGGTCAATCAGTTGGTGACAATTGGCACAATTATTCTGATATAACAATTTACCCTGCGCGGCTTTATTGGTATCAATACCAGGTAAGTATTGCTCAGGCCAAGCTGGTGGTAATAAAGTTTTAACCCACGCCTCTAGTTGCCCAAGACCTTGAATATCGACAGTTGAGCTGTAACGAGCATGTTTCCCCCAAACTCGTTGCCAAACAGGTGCTTCCTCAATAGCTAGTGAACCGAACACACCGACGACTTCTCCGATGTTTCTGACCAAAGGACCAATCACAGGAACGTTTGGTGCAGACGCGTTCCACTGTACGACATTAGATTGATGCGTCCCCCACAAAAAGGGATAAGAGACAGGGGCCGTAGGTGCATTTTTATTATTGAGATCATCCAGCGCGAAAGCAGTACCAGCATTTTGAATATTACCAAAGGCGTCTAAGCGGGCGTAGCTGGTAAAGTCCTCAGGGTAGTGTTCTGGCAAAGCATTAACCGTTTGTCGCTCAGCGGTGGCAAGGGCAACATGTTTAAGATCTTCGCGCAAATCGTCAATTAACTCAGCAGATGTGCTTCCTTTTAATACACGTTTGGCAAACCGATTGAATTTCTGATTATCATTGAGCGTGGCTTCAAGTGCGGCATTTAAGCGGCTAAAAAAGAGCACAAAATTGGCCAGTGTCGGTGCACCTTCGATCAGGATTTTAGTGTCATTAAAATCAAGTTGATTGGTGTGACATGCCGCACAAGTCATACCAACCCAAGCTTGTCCGGTCTGTTGGTTGTGATGAAGTGCAAACCCAATAGGTAATCCCGATGGGTTATTTGCAGATGTTTTACTTGGCAAATAACGCAGCATTTCCATGTGTTCACTATCACGAAAAAGTGCGGTACTGTCGGGCTGTTCTAACCACGTAAACCATGAATAGGGGATTATCTGAGAGCCTTGACCTGTAAACCAAAAGTCCTGTCGTAACTTATCAGACCACCCTTGGTTTAGCCAAACCCGCTTAGGAACTTGACCTGAATGTGTTACTTGCTCAACAACTTCTTTTGATATTTCAGGTTTGTTAGTGGGCGACGTGCAACTTGCAAGGAGCAAGGTAAAGATAATTGCAGTGTTTATATATTGTAATACTGGTGGCTTATCCATAATTTTCTTTGCTTTGACGGTAAAAGTACAGACAACCTTAGTACATGGCTTTTAACAATCAAGTTACATCACATTACACCAATCAAGCAGGTTTATAAGTGACCTTGACGCTGAAATAGAGAGTTGGTCAAGCTATTGTTTTTAAAGCTTTCCTAGAGATGCCTTTTTACCATATTAGTGTTTTTTAGTAACGGAGAGCTCGCAGCTTTTTTCTATTTTATTTTTTATCTATTTGATATTTAGCATAAATTTTATTTAACAAAGCACAGACTAAGCGCCCCCTGTTATTGCTAAAACATGACTGCTCAAGCTGCTTGAGTTATTCAAGGCGCTGATTATTTATCAGACTTTACTTTTCAAAGATGAAATATTTATGTAAATTTATTTGTTTACACTGTATTTACTTTGTTTGTTGGGGAGCATTTGTGCGTCGAAGTAGTTTCGCTATTTTCCATTTGATGGCAGTGGTAGTTATTTTGTTTGGGCTGATCACAGGCCCTCGTTTGGCTATTATTAACCATGACTTTCTTGCATTTTTATCGCCGTTATTGCCCCAAGGTGCAATACTCTCAACGCATGTACTGTCTGGTTGTGTGCTGACCTTGATTGCGATTGCATTTGCATTTGTGAGTCTTCGCAGCCCCTTTTATGGTACGCCCAGCAAATTTGACAAACTCATTAACTGGTTTGGTTATATCAGCATCATCCTTGCCATTATTACGGGCTGGTTATTATGGTTAAGCCCACAATCTCTAGGTCTCATTGTTCATGGCATTTGCGCCGCAGCCATTATGGTTTATTTATTGCTACATGGGGTAAAGCATATTGTCTATAAAGGTAAACGAGTTCTGAGTGTGTTGATACCGAGAAACGCCTTAGTACTGCTAAGCTGTTGCATGGCGCTTGTGTATTGCTCAGGGTTAGGTGTGCAATATTTTATGTTGACGCAGCATTTACGATTAGAGATAGCGCCCCTGTCTGAACACAGTTTTCTTGAAATCGATGGTCTTGGTGACGAGCCTGAATGGTCTCGAGCAAAACCCGTGACATTAACTACGTTTGGTGGGGCAAACTTTACCAATGGCAGTAGTGAGGTGGAGATTAAGGCGCTGAGCAATCACAGCGAAACTTTTTTCCTGATCCGTTGGCAAGATCCCACCCAAAGTCTCTCTCACTTACCATTGGAAAAAACCGCAGCAGGGTGGCAAGTTCAAGAAGATGGTTTTTACCGTTTTGATGAGCGTACTTACTATGAAGACAAATTTGCCATCATGCTGTCGACAACCTGTGAGCTGGGAGGAGATGGAACTGTCCATTATGGTGATACCCCGTTAAATGATAAACCGCAAAATTGGCACGGCAAAGGATACCATGCCAGTACAGACGGTCGTGTACGAGATCTGTGGCATTGGAAGGCCCTAAGAACCAACGATATGTACTTGGCAGATGACAACTTTGTTGGAGCGGCAAAAAAGGTGGCGCTAGGAGAGCGGCGCTATACCGCAGGTTACCAAGCTGATGGTAAAGAAAGTGGGGCTTATGTAATGAATTGGCGTTGGTATTCACCCGACACAGTGACCCCAAAACGGCTGCCAATTCCTACCGCTGAAGAAACACCAAACAAGGTACTTGATTGGTTTTCTAGTACAGTCTACACACCACAATCTGATAGCGCGAAAATAGGTGAGCAACTTCCATCGGTGTTGTATCGCTCAAATCGTTTTGAAGGGGATAGAGCGGACGTAAGAGCGCGTGGGCGTTGGCAAGATGGTTATTGGACACTGGAACTGGTCAGGAAACACCAAACTAACTCAGCCCTTGATGTAGATTTACAGTCAGGTGTGTGTATGTGGGTATCGGCCTTTGATCATGCACAAATTGCACACACTCGACATCACAGAGCCATCCAGTTGCGGTATATGCTATGAATATCACTTCACGCTTTATTTTAACGCTGATAATCGTGGGGATGACCTTCGCTTGTTTGTGGGGAGAGCCTCCAAAGCGCAAAGCGCCAGCGCATAGTCGCTTTATCAAAGTAACGAGTGATATGCAGCCGTTATCAGCATGGCAAGGACCGTGGCATTGTGTATACGACAAAAAGTTAAATCTCATTTGGGAAGTCAAACGTGACGATGAATCTATTCATGACGGTTACTGGAGCTACTCTTGGTACGATGGTAATACAGGTATTGCTGATCAAGGGGATTGTTACTTTGAAGCATCTCGTTGTGATAGCCAAGACCTTATTCGTAACACCAACCGTGCTGCACTGTGCGGTAGTACTATGTGGCGCTTGCCTACCCCCGCAGAGCTGCGCTCATTAATTCAAACACCTAATAGTCCAGGTAGTCCGCATATTGCGAGTGATTTTTTCCCCCATATTAAAAATGGTGATTACTGGAGCAATGCAGCTGATGCCCAATTACCTCGTGCATTTAGAGGTAAAAAACGAGGGGCTGTTGCGGTGAACTTTCATACAAAAGAGTCGCTTTCATTGCCTTATGACAATGCTGCTTTTGTGATGCTGGTGGCAACGCCACCAATACAACTCTCTACGGCTCTAAGTGGTAATGAGCCTATTACGCTTAACTAGGACCAAGGAAATGAAATACACGTATACAGCAACATTATTACTTACCACGAGCCTCTCTTTTGGCAGCATGGCTGCCAGTGATTATCATCGGCTTGTTTGGGATGCAGAGCCTAGCACCTCAGCCACAATCGGTTTTACTGCCACATCGGGAACCGGTCATATCGTGAAATATGGCAATACGACCGATGAACAAACTTGGCGCAGTGGCGCAGTTAGTGCGACTCATACTTTTGATAATGGCCTTTCAAGTTCATTTGTAAAGTTAACGGGCTTAACACCCAATAGTGCCGTGTATTATCGCGTGTGTGATTCTGAAGGGTGTGGTCAGCGACTTTGGTTTAGAACGGCACCACAAACTGCATCGGGTATCACCGCTGTGGCTGGTGGTGATACGCGCACCGGATGGACAACGCGACGCAAGGGTAATGCGTTGATAGCCAAAATTAGGCCGTTATTTATTATGCACGGTGGAGATTATACCAATGCAAATTCAGCTTCTGAAATGCGTGAGTATCTAAAAGATTGGCAATTAACATTTTCAGATGACTTAATAAATGGGCTGGCTTATAAACGTATTTATCCGTTTGTCGCGACGCATGGAAATCATGAAGATGATAATTATAAAACGCTCTGCCAAGTGTTTGGCGTGGATTATGATCAAGATGGGACGTGCACCGCAAAGGACACCTATGGTGCGTTGAATGTCGCTGGCCTGTTGCGGGTTTATACGCTAAATAGTCAATTTAAAAACAGTGGGTGGTCGAATTATGCAACAGCCATGAATAACTGGTTAAAAAGTGATTTACAGTCGCAAGGAGCTGGCGCCAAATGGCGTGTTGCACAGTACCACAAACCTATGTATCCACACTACTCAGGTAAGTCTGACAATACCATATTACATACGTGGTGGGCGCAGACTTTTTATGATCATGCGATGAACCTCGTCGTTGAGTCTGACACCCATATCAATAAGCTCACTTATGCACTTAGCCCCACCAGTAATGGATTCAGTGCAACTACACAAGGTGGTACGGTTTATGTGGGTGAAGGTAGCTGGGGAGCACCTGCAAGAAGTGCAAATGATCCAAAAAATTGGACGATTGACTTGGCAAGTATTCAGCAGTTTAAAGTATTGAGTGTGACCAATGACAAGCTGACAGTACGTACCGCAGAGTTTTCTAGTAATGCGACGGCGTTGACTAAAGCTGAGCGTGACGCCGATCCGCTGGCGCTGCCTATGAATATGACATGGTGGTATGCCACAGAAATTGGTGAGGAGCTAAACTTACTTAAAGCTGCAAATAACCTTTCGGTAATAGATACACCGGTGATAGAGCCTCCTTTGCCGACAGAGTTGATCAGTGGTCAAGCTGAAACCAATTTAACAGGCGCACAAGCATCGCAGTCACTCTTCTATATTGCAGTGCCTCCGACGGCGACACAATTGATGGTAGAGACGCGCGGCGGTCAAGGTGACGTAGATTTGTACGTACTCTTTAATGCACCACCCACCACAAACAACTTTGAGTGTCGCCCCTATAAGTCTGGCAATAATGAAGTGTGTACCATCACACCGGTACAGTCAGGCAATTATTATGTGATGCTTAATGGCTACCGTGATTATTCTGGTTTGTCTTTGACAGCGACCTATTCGACAGACACACCGCCGGATCAAGGCAAGCAAAAACAATGGCCAGATCAAGGTGGAAGCAAAGGACAATGGCAGTATTATACATTTGATGTTGCACAAGGAACGCAAAGCTTACAGATCAGTGCAGCAGGAGGGACAGGGGATGCCGATTTATATGTCCGTTTTGGTCAAAAACCAACAAGCGAATTGTATGAGTGTCGCCCCTATGAAAACGGCAATAATGAGCTGTGTACTATTACAGCGCCGGCCGCAGGGCAATGGCACATTGGACTTTACGGCTACGCCGCCTATTCTGGCGTAACAGTGGAGGCTAATGCTCAGTAGTCATGGTAATAATATGCTTGAGCTTGGAACAAACACTTGTTTTTGGCTCAGGTTATACGTTAGGCCGGGTTAAGTAATTATTTTGGCGTGTGATCACAGAAGATAGGCTTGTTGCAAAATAGAGTGAATTGATGGAATTGCGACAATAATCAGGGTACAATTACGCTGCTTTTTTGGACGCATTCATGCGTTCTGGCAACGACCTCTGAGGCTCGCAATCGTTGCGGTTCGTAGGGAAGAATAATTGATCACGAGCTGGATTTAGTCTCGTGGTGATAACAAGGATCATATTATGAATACAAAACTTCTCGTTGGCTTAGGTGCTGTGGCTATTGCCGTTGGTGCTTATGTTTCTACTCAACCTTCTTCACCTAGCATAGCCATGGAACAGCTAGAGTATGTGCCTGCTGACACTGCAGTTTTTTGGGGGCAGTTGCAGCCTTTTGAGCAGCAAAAATACCTCTCTTTCATGCCACAGGAACTAAGGCAGATCCAAGATATTGAAGAAGTAACTGCAATAATCAGACAGGAAAATAATAAGCATCTTAACTTCTTGGCGACATTATTAGAGCAGTATAATCAAGCGATGACTTCGCCTGAGCAAATGAAAGCTATCCTTGGTATGGGTGACACCGTGAGAAGTGTGTTCTATACCGTAGGTTTGTTACCTTCAATTCGCTACGAACTTGCAGACCCTGAAGCGTTAAACCGTACCATCAAAATGGCAGCTAAAGACGCTGGTATTACATTCGAGGAAGACACGCTAGATGGCGTGGCGCTGACGCGTTACAAACTTGAGGTTGCCCCAGATGCCAATATTGAGCTGATCACCTCTATTCAGGGACAGTGGATCACCACTACTTTCAATACACCGATTAACACTGAAGCCGATCTAAAAATTGCACTAGGTATTGCCAAGCCTGCTCAATCACTTGCACAATCAGGCAAACTTGAACAGTACAACGAGCAATTTGGTTTTGATGGTGCGTCAATTGCGTTTTTAAATCACGTGGCGTTAGTTGATGGGATCACAGCAAATAAGCAGTCTGATTTGGCACGTATGCTGAACAACATATTGCAGTTAGGTGGTGGCGCAGAAGAGCTTGCAAACATCAGAACGCCAGAATGCCAAGCTGACTACAGCGCAATTGCGAATCAGTGGCCTGCAACGGTAATGGGTACTAAGAAGGTTCAATTTACTAATTCTGAAATCGACTTTGAAATTGACACTGTGGTTGTTGGTAAAGACACAGAATTAATGAAAGCGCTTGGTTCTATTCGTGGCTTTATTCCTGCGCATGTCACTAATGATGAAGACAAAGTGCTGGGGTTTGGATACGGCGTGGATGTTGCTAAGATTGCACCGCTTGCTAACACCTTATGGAGTCGCTTTACTAAAGCGGAGTTTTCTTGTGCAGAGCTTGTCGCAGCGCAGCAACAAGCTAAGCAAAATAGTCCAATGGCAGTGGCGATGATGACTGGTATGGTTAACTCTGTAAAAGGTGTAAGCGCATCAGTGTTTGATTTATCAATAGATCAGAATGCTCAAGGGATGCCTGAGCCAAAAGCGGTTGATGCACTTATTACGCTCTCAGCAGAAGACCCATTAGTATTGGTGAATACTGTTAAAGGTCTTGCTCCTATGCTTGCACAAATTGAAATACCTGAAGATGGTAGCCCCATCTCAATTAATCAATATATCCCTTCTCCGCAGCCGCTAGGAATAGATATTAAACTGGCGCTAAAAGGAGATCACTTAGTATTATTTACTGGTGAAAAGTCTACTGTTGTTGCACAGAAAATGGCAGACCAAGCACTTGAGAGTAATGGCATGACACACTTTAGCATGGATATGCAGGCCTTTTTGACACCAATGCTAACTGCATTGAAGTCAGCAGGACAACCTGTTCCTGAAAGTCTCGATGCGCTCCTGGAGCAAAATATGGTGTTTGAGTTTAGTATGGATGTGGCTGAACATGGCCTCGTATTCGGTACTGATATGAAGCTAAAAAAGCTATAAAGATTAAGTACAAATAACACGTAAAAAATGCCGACTTACTGTCGGCATTTTTGTGTCTGAGGTTATACCAATTTGACTTAATGCTTGCTCAATTTGAAGGCGTAAATTTGACGCTAACAGCGTTAAAAACTTCCTTTCCAGAACAACTAAATAGCAAAATTGTTACTTGGTAATCGACAAGATTTTCTCGCCTCAAAATAGACCGCTTAATTAAGAAAATTGATATTAAAATTGGTATCGCACTGTCATTTTAATATTACGACCAAGCTCCGCAGGATCATTGGCTTCACTTGCAGGTGCACGCAAATAGCGCTTATCAGTGAGGTTGTCTACCCCTAAGCGAGCGGAGAAATTTGATAAGCCTCCTGTTCCTTGATACTTGGCATTGAGATTGTAAACAGTATAGGTTTTTGTACCAAACCCTCGCTCTAACATCGCATCATCAAGGCGTTGCTGTGCTCGGTAGTGTAATAGTTGCAGACCTACGTTAATGTTCTCATTTAATTGATAGTTGCTGTTCCAAGTGAGCTTGTCAGCTGGCGCTTCTGAGTAGGGTTGCGACTGATAATCTATTGTGCCGAGATAAAAGTTAGGTACCCCTTCTACATCCATATTCATAGACGCGTACCCCAGGTACATATCAAGTGCAGCAAAGGAGTAGTGCGCCTCAATCTCAACACCATGACTAAATAATTTACCGATATTTTTGGCACTATAATCACGGTGTGTTGCGACGGGAATACCGTTGCTGGGCTCTGGACCTGGCGACCCAAGTTGTTTGGTACCATTGGCATCTATGTAATACATAAATGGAACATTATCGATGTAGTTATCTACTTCGGTATCAAAATACATAACCTTGATACTTAGGTTTTCAGCATAGTGTAAATTTTGCCAATTTAGTCCAAAGCCTATCTCGTAGTTTTGTGATTCTTCCGCTTGTAAATCTGGTTGCGGTTCACTGAAACATATCTTTCCACCAATGTGGCAACGCCATTCATCTTTTTTGTACAGCTCTTGCAGTGAGGGGGCTCGAAAGGCCTGCGCTGTTTTTGCGTACAAATTAAGGTGCTCAGCAGCTTTAATTGTGACACCAAGTTCACCTGAAAGTGCGGAGTCATCATTATCTTGATAGCCGGTAAAATGATCACTAGAGCGGCTGTAATGATCGAATCTTACGCCCCCTGTAAGTAGCAATTTGTCTTGCCACCACTGGCTTTGATCGATTATAGAAATTGACCAATTGGATGCGTCGCTATCACCGTAGTAGGTTGAAAGGTTGGCAGGGTTATCATCCCATTGTTGCTGGTCAAAGCTCTCCGCTTCATATTGGGCCTCAATTGCGAGCTTGTGTTTTACCTTGCCGGTAAAGGTTGATAAGTTCGCCACGCGCAAGCCATGGCGTTTACTCTCACCCGTTTTAGCACTGTCGTAATTGATTTTATTGCTGCCACGCTCGATAAATCCTTTGGTGATTTCGTCATAGGTCTTACGAGAGAAAAACGCTTGGACATCTAGGTCGATTAAGTCATTGTCGGCCTGATAGGTATAGTTAACCATTCCTTCAAGATAATCATTTTTGTAGTCTTCAGCGAGGGTGGGGTAGGCAATTGCCAAGTCCATACGCTGCGCATATGGTTGATCGATTGACTCGGTTTTACTGTAGTCGACTTTACTTGTGAGGCTGTGGTGATCGTTAATGTACCAAGTATTTTTTAGCGCAACGTTTTGTCGTTTGGATTCGTTTTTGATTTTACTGATACGTTGAATATCATCTTCTTCATCAGTATGTTCGTCAGCGACAACATCAATGTCACTATACTTTACTTGTCCGAAAGACAATACGGTATCGCTGTGATCATTTAAGTGGAATATACTGACATTGACATCATTTGCGTCAGCAACAGATAAGTGTGTTACAGACACACTAGCTCCAAGCCCTTGATTATCTTGCAGGTAATCAGCTGCACTTTTAGTGACTAAGCGTATGCTGCCGCCAATGGCACCTGAGCCAACAGTTAGCGAGTCAGCACCTCTTAACACTTGTATTTGTTTAAGCTGATCAGGATTAATGCCAAGGGAGTTAATTTGTGCAATATTTTGGCTACCATCAGAATCAATCTTACGTTTTACATTATCGACGGAGATATGAACCCGCTCACCGTACAGTCCTCTAATTGCAGGCTGTCCTGATAGCGGCGTCACACTGCCTGAAAACTCGACATTGGGTAGCGTTTTAAGTATTTGATTTAGATCTGCGGCTTGCTGCCTTGCGATTTGTTCTTTGGTTAGTGCCGAGACTGATGCGGCAACATCATGATTTTGGGTAGTTAACTTATGACCAAATACCTCAATTTTTTCGATAGTAGTTGATGAGGTGTCAGACGCTGCTGCATCAGCGGAGGCACCATAAAGCGCTGCAAAAATGCAGAAGGAGAGAGTAGAGTATTTCATTTATTAATCCTTAATAAAAACAATTACTATTTGCAGTTGCGGCGTGGATGTTAGATGTTATAAGATCTAATTGCAATAATTAATTACTTATAGTTATATGATTTATAAGGTAAACAGAATTTATTTTTAAGGAGAAAATATGAATAAAATACGTACACTATGTGCGCTATCAGTACTGGTACTTAGTCTGGCAAGCGAAGCTAAAAACATTGAGTTTGGTGGTGGCGCTGATTTGAATAAGCTTGTTGCGGCTACAGAGGTACTTGAAAACGTGAATGAGTTTAAAGAACGTGAGATCACAGTATCAGGCAAGGTAACTAAAGTCTGTAAGAAGCGTGGTTGTTGGATGACACTGCAAGTCGATAACGGTGAAAGTTTGAATGTTAAAGTCCGAGATGGTGATATGGTATTTCCGATGTCAGCAATCGGTAAGCGTGCTTTTGCGACCGGTAGAGTTGAACATTTTAAGCTGGATATTGCAAAAACTAAGCGCTATCTTGCGCATAAAGCGCATGAAAACGGCGAACAGTTCGATGAAACTAAAGTCATAGAGGGAATGGAGCTTATCAGGCTAAAACCGGATGCAGTAACAATTATTCAAGAGAGTGAGTAGGCTGACATCACTTCACCAAAACAGCGTACTCGAAGTCGGTGCGCTTAGACGTGGGGCTGATGACAACCTGATAGGTTTGTGCCCCTAACATAACGTAATTTACTTTGCCTACTTTGAGTGGCTTTGGCGTACTGTCTAAGTCCATCAACCACACACCAGTTTCTGTATCTGGGGCTAAGTTTATTAACGTTCTACCGACATTATTAGGTATGTACAAAGCCGCATTACCGCTTTTGCCCCAAATAGCTTTTAGCTTGCTACTCTCAGATACCAAAGTGTAGTTGGCAGGACCTGAGGGGCGCATATCGGTTTGGTTGACGACTTCACACTGTTCACATTGTATCGAGGTTGCCGATAGATGGGTTTGCAGTTGGCCATTAAAAATAATACCTTCAGCCGCAATTTTCCATATTGGCTGCGTTTCGCTCAGTTGATTGCATCCAAAGAGCAGCAGTGCAGACAAGGCGAGGCTGTAATGTTTATTTATAATGGACACCGGATCACCAAATTACAATAAGTTAAACCGGTACAAATAGTAGCTAATCTTTGCTGTTAATATAAGTGTGCAACGTTAACGAATGTAAAGAGCCTCTATTTTAGTGGAGGGATCAAGCTAGCTGCTACAACCACTACCACAGCTGGAACCACTACTACAACTGGATGCTGAACTATCAGCGCCATCAGCGTTACCATCACCACTTTTTAGTGTCGTACAGCCGATGTTTCCGGCATAAATGGCGAGCGTATCGTCATGTTTCGGTTCAGTTTGATCTGATTGAAATTCAGCTGTTGTATAGTAATACCCGTCGGGTATGTGTAGCTGTGCATCTAATGCAAATAGGATGGGCAGTTGATGTGGTTTTCGTGGCGAAATGCTGGCAATACTGCAACAGGCTCGCCAAGTTTTACGAATACTGAGCTGTGCTTTATTACTGCCTTGCATTGCTTCTGATGGGCAATGATGTAGAAACCTGCCAAAAGCTTGTTGGCAGAACTCATGGTACGTTTTGGTATGCAAAATAAACTCATGCCAGAGTGTATCTACTACTTTTGAGGGCATAGCGAGAGATTGGCCTTTGAGCAATAAATTAGCAAGAAAAAATTGCTTCAAGCCGGATTCTACTTGCGCCAGATCTGTATCTGATAGTGTGGGGTGATACTTACGTAATTTAGGTCTAAGGAAGGTTAGATTGTAATTTTGAATGTACGTTCGACGACGTGTGTCAGTTTTTACCTTTTTATAATGCAATAAGGCAATTAAAACAGCCACTCCAATTAAAGCGTAGATAAAACCTAGCATGTACTTTCCCTATATTTTTGAGAGTTAGCATGACGAAACTCACTAAGGGTGTCAATAATGAAAGCATTTGGTTGAGGGATAAAACTTGAGAGGCTGAGTTTATAGCAGTAGAGATTGGATGCTGTAATACCAATTAGCGTTAATACTTACTCAATTTGACGGAGTAAATCTGACGCTAACTGCGTTAAAACTTCTTATTTAGAACAACTAAATAACCTGAGCACCTTTTGTAAATCCAAATTGCTAGGCACGCATGAATTACTCATGCTCAGGTTATTTATCGTTGAGACTAAATAACGCGTTTGACATATTCGCCTGGTGCATCATAAATACCAGGCTGTTCATCGCTTTGCGCAGCCCTTGCTGGTACAAGTTCTGGTGCTAATTGGTGTAACCACTGTGTCCAGTGAGGCCACCAAGAACCAGTTTGGTGCTGTGCTGATTCAAACCACTGAGTTGGGTCGTCGTTATCTTGCCCGTCAAACCAAAAACCGTACTTATTTGCATCTGGCGGATTGATCACTCCTGCAATATGACCCGATTCGCCAAGCACAAAGGTCACTGAACTACTGAGCCTTTTAGCCCCTTCGTATGTCCCTTGCCAAAGCGCAATATGATCGTCACGCGTAGAGAGAAAGTAGACCGGTTGCTTTACTTTGCCAAGGTCAATTTTAGTGCCTCGGATATTCACTGCTTTGTCTTCGATAAGACCGTTATTGAGATATAGCTCACGTAAGATAAAGTTGTGGCATGCTGCGGTTAGGTTTGTACTATCACTATTCCAATAGAGCAGGTCCAAATCCGCAGGTGTTTTGCCTTTCAGATAGTTGTTGACGAAGTAATTCCAGTACAGGCTGTTTTCTCGCAGCATACTAAAAGAAGTGCCAAGCAAGTGGCCTGACATTACACCATGCTGATTGTTGTACTGCTCAAGTGCACTAATGGTTGGCTCATTGATAAAAGCGCCTATCTCTCCAGGTTGCGAGAAATCTAATATAGTCGTCAGCAGGGTGGCACTTTTCACTCTTTGCTTCATGCGCTTTGCTGCAATATAAGCCATGCAAGTCGTCAGTAAAGTACCGCCAATACAGTAACCCATAGCATGGACTTGGGTTTCGCCGGTTTGTTTTTCTGTTTGCTCTAAAGCGCATAACACGCCGTCAACAACGTAGTCATCAAAAGCAATGTTAGCCATACTTGGATCTGGGTTTTTCCAAGAGATCATCAAAACCGAATAACCCTGTTTGAGTGCCCATTTGACCAGGGAATTGTCAGTTCGTAAGTCAAGTATATAGTACTTATTAACAAAAGGAGGCACGATCAATAGCGGTGTTTTGTGTACTTCTTCAGTACAAGGGTGATATTGGATCAGCTCAAATAAATGGTTTTGAAATACCACTCTACCTGGGGTACAAGCGAGATCCTCGCCAAGGGTATAAGCATTCTCATTGGTCATGCTTATACGCAGCATTTCTGAACTTTTGGCCAAATCTTTTTTCAGTAGTGCTAGACCGTCAAACAAGTTTTGGCCGTTACTCTCAAGCGTTAGCCTAAGCAATTCAGGGTTGGTTGATACAAAATTGCTTGGTGACATCGAATTTACTGACTGTCTGGCAAAAAACGCCAATCGCTCTTTGAGTTTAGGATCAAGGCCCGGGGTATTTTCAATGGTATTTTGCAGTGATTGCCCAAACCAAAGGTAGCTCTGTTTTAGGTAGTTAAACCACGGGTTTTCCTGCCAATCTGCATCAACAAAACGTTTATCTCCACGCTCTGGACTAACAACCTGCGCTTTTTCTCCTGTTGTGTGTGGCATAAAACTATTTTGGAAAATAGCGAATTGAGTTTGCCACCATTCACTTTGTTGTTTTAAGAAAGAATCAGGCTGTTGGTTGATGGCACTGAGCCAGCTCTGAAAATCAGCTTGGTTTTGTTCATTCAATGCCTGTTGCAATGGATGCGCTTTACCTAGGTTGGTGGCGGCCAGTTGCCACAATTCTTGATTATATTGCCACCATGCGGTCAACCCTTGCTCAATATTTGCTTGAGTGCCCATACCGGAAAATCCTTTATTTTTTGAACGGGTAAGGCGACCGAGATCGCCCAGTGTTAGAGGTTATTGCGCTTTTGCTGTTTTTAGTGTTTCTTTGCTTAGAGACTCTAGGCTGTCTTTAAACTCTTGACCTAATTGCGAAAGCTTTTGACCGTCTTGGATCATTTGCTGGCTGAGTACGTTTAGGGCAGTTAACTGACTTGCATTAAAGTCCATCATCGACTTTGCATCTTTGATTTCAGTCGCTTGCTTTAATTGCTCAATTGAGGTTTTAGTGAGTTGCTCTGCACTATGAAGCTGGATTTTAGAGAGCGCTTCGATATTTTTTGCAACAATTTGATTGAACTGTATTGCTGGCGCGAAAAATTGCTCGGTTTGCTCGTTGAATGTTTTAAATAAATCGCTGTACATGATCGTTTCCTTGTTTTGGATTGAGTTAACGCAATAAATCTTGTGAAATCTGGGCTTTAAAAAAGCCAGTACATTTCTTCTCAAAATCTCAGAGTAATAAATTGGTTTTATATAAACCACAATGCCACCAAACATCAGGTACAGCTCATTCCTTTGGTGGTTGCGATATTACTGCATGTATAATCCGCCATTAAGAGAGAGTGTCTCTCCTGTGATATAACTCGCCTGTTTTGATGCCAAGTAGGCTACCGCAGCGGCAACTTCGTCAGGAGTCGCCAGCCTTTGCATGGGCACTTGTGCTTTTATGCTGTTCAATACATCTTCACGCATAGCGCTTACCATGGGCGTTTCTGTATAGCCGGGTGCAACAGCATTGACGGTAACGCCACTTCTAGCACCTTCGTAGGCTAGGGCTTTAGTAAAGCCAATCATGCCAGCTTTAGCGGCAGAATAGTTTGTTTGACCAAACTGGCCTTTTAGTCCATTTACGCTAGAGATGTTTATGATACGACCTTGGCGGTTGGCACACATTGCAGAAAAAACAGGGTTTGTCACATTAAACAAAGAGTTTAGGTTAGTGTTTATGACTTCGCTCCACTGCGTATGTGTCATCTTCTTAAATGCAGAATCTCTGGTAATACCCGCGTTATTGACCAGTAAGTCTATGTTGCCAAACTCTTGTAACACTTGCGTCATCGCAGTGTGGCAATGTTCGGCATTGGTGACGTCTAAAAATAACGGCTTTACGTTTACTGGGTTGATTTGCAACGTATTTAGCCAATTATCAAAGTCAGCCTCATTGCGTCTTTCGCTCGCAACGGCGATAACAAAGAAATCTTTTTCAATGAGTGTTTTTGTAATAGCAGAACCAATACCACCAAAGGCACCGGTAACTACTGCAATATGCTTGTTTTCCATAACGCTCCCGCGAAAAAAGAGGCTATACCAACATACTTCCTAGCCGAGTTAGCTTAACTATCATTTTTGCGCGCTTTTATGACAAATTAGTCGCGAGTTTGTGTCAGTTTGAAGACAGTGGAAACTAAATTAGGAACGAAAATTTAAATAGCCCGAACGTGGGGTAAAAGTGAGTTAGTCAGCTAAAACACCTAAGCGCAAAAGGCGTAATAGCTGCTAGAGAACAAGTTACTACCCCTAGTTCAGGGTAAATAGTCTTAAGTTTATTTTTGATTGACCGATAAAGTAAAACGGAGCTGCGAATAAACGGGGCACAAGGAGATCTAACATTAATTACTTACCCCTGCCGTCAGCATCAAATTAATCGTATTGATCCCAAGGAGTGAAAATGGATATTCGAATACATCAGGGAAGCTTATCACCAAGAGTACCTGACGTTATGTCTAAATCATCAGCTGCATCTCAACCTGTGTCACAAAACGCTCAGTCATTACCTCAAAGTGAAGTTGAAAATGAGAATGAGCAAGATCAGCGTGTGGTGCTCTCAAAGGAGCTTGATGAAGAGGCAACGGGTTATAAGGAAGATAATCCAGTCTTTAAAGAAGACTACGAAAACTTAGAAAAAGCGATGGATCTTATTCAAGCGCAAATTCATACATTGCAAGAGCGTATTGATAAGCTGATGCAATCCCGAGAACAGCGTTTTATGAAAATAAACCACCAACAAGATATTACGCCCGATGACGGAGCCGTTATTGCAGAGCATGTCGGCAGCAAAAAGTATCGTGATAATACGGTGACCGATGAAGTAAAAGAACTTGAGAAGCAACTATCAGAGTTAAAAGGGCAAGAAGCGCAGCTGCGTACTCAGATGTTAAAGGCGATTTTGGCAGAGCGAGAGCGGTTAGAAGAGCTCAAAAGTAAGGGTAAACTGTAAAGTACAGCGAAAAGCTCCCTGCTACTAGTGAATTATTGAAAGTGAATCAGCCTTGCCAACTAGAGACAAGAACTTGGGCATATAAGAGCAGGACTATCCTCAAAATGCCCTAAAGTGAGAAAGAAATAAGCTAATGTATAGTAGCTTACCCCCAAATCTTACCGTTTAAATGAGTGGGTCTATTAGACTCGCCTGACAGGCCGCTTTAAGCGCATAGGTGATGGTTGTGAATGCTACCGCAACTCAACAAAGTGGCCGTTCAACCAACTCATTTTTGCCCCAAAATAATTCAGCACAACAATTTCAAGCACTATGTATTTCCTAATATTGACCAAGTTATACTAATGTCGCAATATGTGCTTAATTGACTAATGTTTTTTAGTTCAACGATAGTATGTAGTTAATATGATCAATTCTACATACATCACTTGATATTCAGGAAATTTATGGCCTTCGTTACAGATTTAACACCAGAGGATAATGCAACCTCTGCCGCTGCAACCGCTAACTTGATGGCAACAAGATTAGGTACAACATTGCGAGAACGCTTTGAATCTTTTATTCATAAACGTGAATGCTCTACAGATCAATCCGACTACAACACAAAAATGGCGAGTCGAGCTATAGCGGCATTTGTTGTTCATCACTTAGGGCAAGTCGATGATAATGTTGCTGGATCTGCTGTGTGCGATAGTTCACAGGATGGTGGGATTGATGCTATACATGTAAACCATACGGAAAAGACGGTTGTTGTTGTACAAGCAAAATTTTCTCAATCAGGTAGCTCAACTTGGACAAACGCAGATTTCCTAGTTTTTAAACAGGCATGTGATCACTTAATAGAAGAAGAATACGATCGCTTCGATCCTATTCTGAGAAACAAACGTGAAGACATAGGTCAAGCTCTTAATTCTATTGACTATAAGTTTCTCTTTGTTATGGCTCATACGGGGAAGCGTGGGGCCGCAAGTACGATTCTATCTGATATGCAGCAGTGGCAGCATGAACTAAACGAAGCTGCATCTTTAGAATCTATACCACCCAATCATGAACTACCATTTCAGGTTCACTTAGTTTCTTCCGAAGATATTACTCAATGGCGACATGCGCAGACATCAGCAACCGTAGATCTAGAAGACATCGAGCTAGAGCAATATGGTAAAATTGACAATCCATACACCGCATTTTTCGGTGTAGTTAGTGGGGATCAAATCGCTGAATGGTGGCAGCAACACTCATCGAAATTGTTTACTAAGAATATTCGTAATTTACTAGGTAATACAGAAGTCAATGAGTCCATCAAGCAAACGGCATTAAGCGACCCAGAACATTTTTGGTTCTATAACAATGGTATTACTGTCCTTGTCCGTTCAGTTGAGCCTCATCGACGTAATAAAACTAACCAACGGGACATGGGGCGATTTAACTTTCGAGATGTAAGTGTGATAAATGGTGCTCAGACAGTCAGTAGCATTGGATCTTTAGAGGGTATTGATGAGGAAACTTTAGCGAATCTAAAAGTTCAAGCTCGATTCATACAGATACCAGACGGAGCATCTGATGACATTATTAACTCCATCACTAGAGCTAATAACCATCAAAACCGAGTTCTTGGTAGAGACTTTGCCTCTCAACATCCTCAACAAGTACGCTTGCGCGATGAACTAATAATTGAAGATTACACATATCAACTACTTAGAAGCGATATCTCTAGTGATTTATTGGGTGACAAGAGTATCGATATTGATGAAGCCTTGGATGCGTTAGCTTGCTTAAGTTGTAGACCATCGACTTTAGCATTATTAAAGAGCCAACGTGGTAAGTTCTTTGAAAACTTAGAAGGTTCAGCATACAAAGCAATATTTAACTCATCTGTTAGTGGGATTAAATTAATAAATGCTGTTATACATCATAGAGTTATCGAGCGTCGAATTAAAGAGTTGCTAGGTCAAACTAATCGACAGTCAGATAAGAAAAAGTACGGAATTCTCACTCATGCTAATCGTGTGTTTGCTGGACACATATTAAAATCTACACCAAATTTACAGCGTGCCACAAATATTCTTCAAGTCGATGAAACACATATTGCTGATGAGTTGACCCGTATTTTATCAGTTACAGAAACACTAATTGAGTCTGAATATCCAACGGCATATCCTGCTCGATTCTTTAGTAATGTGGATAAAATAACTCTCACATTAGAACGAATCAATCAATGATGACATTGCATTGTAGTGGTTAGCAAAACGAGCCACTACTTTGTAGTTAATTGTCGCATTTGGTATATCTTAAGTTATCCGAAATTTTGGCTGCGTCCCAATCAATGTAACTTGGAATTGTCCAAATACGAGTTGAGTGAGTGTCTAATATCGCAATTAGATTTAAGATATTAACTTGCTGCTGAGCAGCCGAGTTTGGCACGATGCAACTGTAAGATATACTCCTTAAAATTGAGTAAGTATTAAGATGAACTGGTATAAGCTCGTTCGTTTTTTGCCAGCCTTAAGCAGGGTTATCTTTATCATTCGTCCCCACTTATCGTTAGATCATGTATCGTGGCTACTTTGGGGTGCGCTTAACCCTTCTCTTTAAGTTTGAGACATTGAGTTGCTGGATAATGATATCTATCAAGTGAGCTTGCTCTGCTGTGAGGTTGAAGGGTAATGCTTTAAACCTAAATTCATCACTAAACCCCAGTAAAATAGCCTGTTTGAAATAGCGCTTGGCCTTAACATTGTGTTGATGGTAAAGGCTAATAAGACCAAGGCTAAATACTAACTCAGGATCTTGGTTACCAGCTTCAATGAGAGTGAGGATGTCATTTTGGTATCTGTTTATCAATTTAGGCTGAGCGGTGAGTAATGATAAATATAATCGGCTAAATAAAGCATATTTCCCCTGTTTTTCAACAGTCAGCGATAAAGTGTCAACGGCTTGTTTATGATGGTATTCACTAAGATAAGAAAGGGCGGTGAACCAATTTAGCGCTTGAGAATGTGAAGCGGTGCTGGCTAATACATTAAGTTGTTGAGTCGCTGTTTTATGTTTTCCTTGTTGCTGCAAAAGCTTTATGTATTCCAGTTGCACCCAAGGAGATGCTTTTACTATGGGACTTACATTGTTATAAACGTTTTCAAACCACTGAGTCATATACATTTTGCGTAGGCAGTTGAGATAGGTAGCAACGATCTTTGGTTCGCTAGAGGAGCTTTCGTAGGCTTGGCGTGCTAACGGGTAGGCATTAATGGTATTGCCTTGTGACAAGTAGGACTCGGCTAAGTTTGCTTTAAGTAAAGGCCAGTCAGGCGTATCAGCGACCATTTCTGTGAGTTGCTGTTGTGCCAGACTATAGCGACCTTGTAGCGCATGGGCTTGAGCTTGAAGTCGCTGCGCTGATGGGCTGGTAGGGGTTAAATCAAGCGCTTTTTTTGCATTTATTAAACTTTGTTCGAGGGCATCTTCAGCTTGATTATATAATTTATAGTCATCCAGTAATGCTTGGCTTAAGCCTTTATAACTATCATTTACAGCTGGCGAGGTATTAATGCTTTGCTGATACAGCGTGATGGCACGTAAATTATCTTCTGCGGTTTCCTGCGCAACATGTTGCTGCGCCACACTCAGCACCGTAACAGTGTTTTCTGCATGCTTTAATGTTGTGAGGAAGTATTGATAAATTCCTAACGCGAAGAGTAGGGCAAAACTAATTGCTGACACCGTGATAATCGAAAACCGTTTTGTGGTCGGCACCAGTGGCTGGTGATTCACTTTCTCTACAGTTGCACTAAGGCGGTATCCAAAGCTGCGTTCAGACACAATATACTCTGGCTGGATGGCATCATCGTTAAGCTGTTTTCTTAATCTCGCTATTTGTTTTTTTATTGCATCATGGGTCACTATTCGCCCAAGCCATACCTGCTGTTCTAGTTGCTGATAAGTCACAAGGTCGGGTGCATGTTCAATTAGGGTGAGCAATAATCTATGGCTCAGAGGTGTCAGTGTGTGACAGGTTTCATTATGGCTGATGGTGCGTGAACTGACATCAAAATGCCATTTTTGATTCAATTGATACTGCAATTTATAAATCCTATTTTTATTATTTTATTGATTTAAAAGCTTTTAATTTTTATGTCACTTAAAGTCACTCAAGCACACTAGCAAGCCAGCAACAGATCCGTAGAGTAAGGTGTGTCATCATAATAAACAAGGATTTACATGAAAGTACTCGTTAATTTACTGTTGTTTTTGTATTTATTTTCCCTGTCTGCTGATGCAGCAGAGCCGTTACAACAGAAGCTAGATAGTTATATCGCGCAGTATCATCAGATTAAAGAGTTCGATGGTGCGGTTTTGATTGCGCAAGGGTCAGACATTTTATTACAGCAGGGTTATGGATTTGCCAATATTGAGTGGCAAATAGCAAACCAGCCCAGTACTAAATTTAAGCTTGCATCGGTGACAAAACAGTTTACGGCTGTTTTGGTTTTACAACAGGTGGAACGAGGTCGTATCAACCTCGATGCTAATATTGTTAGCTATCTGCCGGAGTATCGAAAAGATACTGGAAGGCAAATTACCATACGGCAATTACTTAATCATACGTCGGGTCTTCCTGATGTATTTAGACATCCAGAATTTCGTCGTGTACAAAGCCATAACCCTTACCACAGAGATGAATTTATCAAGATATTCTGTTCGGGTGATTTACGGTTTAAGCCAGGCTCGGCATTTCGTTACAGCAATGCCGGTTACACCATACTTGGGCGGATCCTTGAACGTGTGACAGGAAAAAG
This sequence comes from Pseudoalteromonas sp. McH1-7, assembly GCF_013366255.1. Taxonomy (NCBI): domain Bacteria; kingdom Pseudomonadati; phylum Pseudomonadota; class Gammaproteobacteria; order Alteromonadales; family Pseudoalteromonadaceae; genus Pseudoalteromonas; species Pseudoalteromonas sp. McH1-7. The sequence goes on from NZ_JABWPQ010000013.1 coordinate 70,954, forward strand.
TTACTGGCAACTACTTGAAACGCACATATTGTTGCCACTTGATATGAAAGATACAGGATTTGCCGACCATGAGAAATTGATTAAAGGCCTAGCTAGTGGTTACGATACGACGCTAGCGGGCGTAAAACACGCGGACTTTATAGATATGAGCGTGCCTTTTTCAGCAGGTGCAATGTACTCAACAGTGCAAGATATGTATAAATGGGACCGTGCGCTTTATCACGACAAGTTATTAACTCCAGAGCTAAAATCATTGCTGTTTATCCCCTCCAAGCATAGAAATTATGGCTTTGGTTGGGAAATAAACGAACAAGAGGTAGCTAGCCAAACGAGAACACTGGTTCATCACAGTGGCGGAATTCCCGGGTTTGGCGCAAAGATCACAAGAGTGCTGGAAGACCAAACCGTGATCATTTTGTTTGACAATACAGGTGGTGCACCGCTTACAGATATGGTTAATGGCTTACTTGATATACTCGCGGGTAAAGCAGTGCAAGTTCCAAGGTTAAGTGCAGAGCGAACGCTGTTTGCAACCATTACTGCACAAGACGTTGCTGCAGCAATAAAAAGTTATCAGCAACAAGTGCATGAAGGGCTGGGGTTTAGCGAGCGCCGACTAAATCGTTTCGGCTATCAATTACTTGAAGTTGGTGCTTACCATGCGGCTATCGAGTTTTTTAAGTTAAATGTCGCTGCACATCCAAAAAGTGTGAACACCTATGACAGCCTTGCAGAAGCGTATCTCAAGCAGGGTGATAAGAAAAATGCACATGCTATTTATCAACAATTATTGCAATTAGACAGTCAACATGAAACGGCGAGGGCATTTGTGGAATCCAATCGTCGCGCTCAGCAATTACCTTAGCTAATAAGCGCGACGAGAGTTTACGAAGATCTGCGGCCTTAGAGCGTGAATCTATCTACTTGTGCTTTAAGGTCATGAGCCAGTTTACTCATTTCATTACATGCAGTGGCCGTTTGGTTTGCACCTTCGGTCATTTCAACCGCTGAATAGTTGATTGTCTCAATATTTTTGTTCAGCTCTTCTGAAACGACGGATTGTTGATGGCAGGCAGAAGCGATTTGTGTGCTCATGGCAGCAATACTGTCTATTTGGCTTTCAATTTGTTGGATCATGTTACCTGCGACTTCTGACTGCTCTACACAAAGTGCTATTCCTTGTTCACAGCTTTTGGTCGCGATACCCGTTTCTTTTGACTTGGTTTGTAGATCATTAACAATCTCTACAATTTGTGTGGTGGAATCCTGTGTTCTTTGTGCAAGCGAACGCACCTCATCGGCGACAACGGCAAAACCTCGACCTTGCGCCCCAGCACGGGCGGCCTCAATTGCAGCATTTAAAGCCAATAAATTGGTTTGCTCTGCAATTTCTCGGATCACATCAACGACTACATTGATATTGTGAGAGTTCTTTTCAAGGTTATTGGCAAGCTCACCAGCTGAGGAAACGGTTTCTGCAACGTCTGAAATATGACTAATATTGGATTTAAGGGCACTGCTACCCTCTTTGGCTTTATCACTCGCTTGAGTTGCTGACTCAGCCCCCATTTCTGTACTTTTAGCCACTTCACTGATCGCAGCTTGCATTTGAGTCATTGCTGAGGCGACCGATTGTAATTCATTTTGCTGCGTATTCATGCCTTGTGCGTTTTGATAGGAAATAGCATTTACTTCTTCGACCGCAGCGGTTAGTTGAATTGCAGAGTCATTAATCATGGTGATTAAGGCATGTAGTTGCGCACGCATTTTTTCTAAAGACTGAGTCAGCAAGCCCAGTTCGTTGTTACCGAGATCTTCAAGTACAATCGCGTGGTTTAGCTCGCCTCGAGCAATCTTACTTGCAAGTGAAACTGATACCGCTAACGGTGTTTTAATAGCCTTACTCAGCGCTAAACAAATCAGAACAATAGTTATTGCGATTAATAGGCCTGAGATAGCGAGTGTAAATAAAGAACTTTTTACAGCGGCAATAGCCTTGCGCTCAGACTGCTCTACGCTCTTATTATTCAGTGCTTCAAGCTCGGTTAGCTCTGACATGGCTTTAGCAAAAAGTGGGTAGCTATCTAAAATTATACGGTTTGCTTCGGTAGCGTTCCCACTTAAAATTAAACTTTCATAATGATATGTAGCGTCAGCATATCGTTGCCAAGCATAGATAAACTCATTAAAGAGTGCTTTTTCTTCCGCACTAACAGGCAATGATTTATATAAATTAATTTTATCATTTAATGACCTTTTAAGGTCTCTTAGGATCTCTAGCCATTCACTAACCAATTCATTTTCTGGGTTTAAAGCCGTACTAAACTCATCCTTTCTTATTGTAGACAAATCAATCTTTATATTCTTGACTGTCTCTACAGAAGGAATACTCGTTCTGACAATGTAGTTCAGGTTAGCGTTTATTTCATTCATGCCCTTGTAGCTCAAAAGGCCCACGGTAACGAAAATGATAAAGACAGAGGTGAAACTTAAAACTATTTGATTTGCGATAGAGAGTTTTTTTACATTCATTAGTACAGCTCAATAAACCCATTTGCTTATGTTGAAGTTTGATTTTGGATTATATTTTAATCTTTATAAAAATATGAAATTAAATCTTTTTTGCGAATGTTTTAAGTTTGTTCCTTTTGTTGATAAAAGCCTAAATTAAGCGTGGGTTTTTATGCGCAGTTTTGAACTAATTCTTCGAGTAATAAAAAGTAAACTGCTTTTATTTTGGGGTTTTTCTACATTTTTTATTGTTTTACTTTAATGCTAAGCAATCTTTTAAGTGAAAAATTGAATGAAAATTCATGAGGTGATAAATGTTAAAAAACATATGTAAAGGCTAAATTGGTAAACAAAAAAGTGTCAACTTAGTTGGATTCTGAGCTGACCGCTGATTTAAGTCATCTGGATGTTAGTGAGTAGGCAAGTTAACGCATTGATTTTTTTATTTATCTTAAATCACATTTTTGATCTTTGGTATTTCAGTGAGTTAACGACTGATCTTGAGCTAAAATTCTCAAGTATTGATAATGTGTTTCACAGCATTACCTGAAAATCTTTATAAACATTAGTAAATTGTGTGACATTACATTTTGTTACGGTATGTCATGGTAGAAATGATAGCGATAAAGAGGATTGCGATGAAAAAATTGATTATTGGCCTACTCATTTTTGTAAGTAGTGCCTGTTTGGCTCAGTCAACAGACAAAATCACACAGTATCAGCTGTTAGTGAATCAGATGTCTATTTCACCATTTACCATTATTGATGTGAGAAGCGCAGCCGAGTTTAGCGACGGACATATCAAAGGTGCGATTAATATACCGTTTGATGAAATTAACCAACACCAAGAGACACTCTCAAAGCTGCGTGGTGACACTTTGGTGGTGTATTGTCGCTCAGGACGCCGTGCTGGTATTTTTATTGAGGAGCTGCTGCCAAAAGGGTATAAATTGAAGCATTTAGAGGGAGATATGCAAAAATGGCAGGCATCGTCTATGCCGATTGTGAACTAACACCTTTTCAGCGCTAGGGCTCATCTCAACTGCAATAAATATGAAGGCCAATCCTTATGGCTACCTGTGGTAGCCATAAAACAAGGTTGCGTTTGGTACAGCTGTTAGTTTAAAGTACCATACGATTTATATATGATTCATAGTTGGTTTATATTGTGGGTATAGTCAAAATCTCAGATGAATTACATGATGAAGTACGTGAGGCAAGCACGGTTATGTCTCGTTCAATCAATGCACAAGCAGAGTTTTGGATAAAAGTTGGGCGTCTGGCTGAGGAAAACCCCACCATGACATTTATTGAAATCATTGCAGCAGAAAGGCAACGCGTTAAGGCGCGAGAATACCAAGGGAAGTAGTATGCAGCAGGTAACAATCAAAACAGCCGATGAAATTGAGCTGATGCGTGAAAGTAGCAGTTTACTTACGCGAGTGTTTGACTATATCGATAGCTGGATTGAGCCCGGTGTTTCTACGCTGGAGATTAATGACAGAGTTCACAACTTTATTGTGGACAAGCTAAATGCACGTCCGGCAAGTTTAGGTCAATATGGTTATCAATTTGTGCTCAATAGTTCAGTGAACGAGGTCGTGTGCCATGGCGTACCAAGTAAATCGCAATTGCTGAAATCATCAGATATCGTGAACATCGATATTACTTTAGAGAAAAATGGCTTTATCAGTGACTCTAGCAAAATGTATGTGATGCCTGAAGCGCTGTTACCGGCTAGAAGACTCGTTGAAACAACCTACCAAGCCATGTGGGCTGGGATCCGCATAGTAAAACCTGGCGCTAAGCTTGGCGATATTGGTGCGGCGATCCAGCGCGTTGCAGAGCAAGCAGGGTATAGTGTGGTGCGAGAATACTGCGGCCACGGCATTGGTAAAGAAATGCACGAAGGCCCCAATGTTTTACACTACGGTAAGCCAAATACAGGCATGGCGCTAAAACCGGGGATGACCTTTACCATAGAGCCGATGATCAACCAAGGCAATGCTAAAATTAAAACCAAGAAAGACGGTTGGACGGTAGTGACACGAGATAAAAAACTCTCAGCACAATGGGAGCATACCGTACTGGTAACCGAGCAAGGCTATGAAGTATTGACACTTAGAGCAGAGGAAGTGTAAGCCACGGGCGTGCTTACACTTGTATCAATTAATCTTAATACTTGCTCAATTTGAAAGAACAAACCTGACGCTAACATTTTGTCATGCCTATCGCGTAGATACCTTGGCGATAGTAGGGTGCGGCAGCGGTGTTATCGACAAGGTTTTCTCGCCTCAAAATAGATTACTTAATTGGTATTAACATCAGGTGAGTATACCGGCCAATAGAGGCGTATGGCTCTTGGCGATTGTATTTAAGCTCTAACTCAAGCAAAGCATCAAAATCATCATCAGCCTTGTTAAGCTCTCTTAAGTAGTCATGAAAACAGCGTACACCGGTTTTTTGCGCGATAGTTAGCTTAGCTGCTTCTAGCCAAGCCGCCATGTCAGCTTGTTTGATTGGGTTATTTGGGCTGAGCCCTACCTTTTGTTTAACCTTGAGCCCCTTTTGCACATAATCAAAGTTACCGTAGACCATGTTTGCCATTAAATGTGCCTCGTGATTGAAATACATCAAAGAAAGGGCGCCACTTGGTGACACTTGCGCTTTGAGTAAATCAATAGCACTTCGTTGGTCAACCAGCCATTCTAGTACTGCGTGACACATGACCAAGTCGAATTGCCCTAAGCTCAGTTGTGCTATTTCTTGTAATGGCGCACGGATAAAACGCATACGCTCACACAGTCCCGCTTCATTTGCCCGAATTCTGGCAAGTTCAAGCATCTCGTCAGAGATATCGATAACGGTAACATGGTGCCCAAGCGCGGCTAAGTAAAGTGCTAACTGTCCTTGACCTCCTCCCACATCGAGCACCCGTTTATCAGTCGCGTGGCCAAGCCAGTCAAGTTGCGCATGTAGGTCTCGCTGTAACACCGCCTCTCTGATCTTCCCTTTGTTGGTTCCATAGATGTTATTTTTAAACTTATGTGTAAGTTCACCAAAATTTCTATCTGATGGGGCAGGCTTACCTTGATGTTTTCTTTTCGCCATATTGCAATATTTACTTGTACTTAAACCGGATTGTCGATATCGATGAACTCAACATCGAGGTCGTATTGCGCTGCTAAGTATTCGCCGAGCGCTTTGGCACCGTAGCGTTCGGTGGCATGATGTCCGGCGGCGATAAAGTGTATCTGCTGCTCGTTCGAAGAATGGATCGTTTGCTCTGACGCCTCGCCCGTGAGGTAGGCATCTATACCTTGACTTGCTGCAAGGTCAATAAAGCTTTGTCCACCACCAGTACACCAAGCAATGGTGTGAATAAGATGCTCGCCAGCGATGTTTAACAGTGGTTTACGGCCAAGTCTTTCTTCAACAAGTGCTGCAAAATCCGTTGCAGTCATTGATGTTGTTAGTTTGCCTTTAACAGCGACGCTATTTTTATTCCATGGCTCAAGCGGCCTTTCAATTTCAAGCCCTAACAATTTACCAAGCTGAGCATTATTGCCAAGTTCCGGATGAACATCCAAAGGAAGGTGGTATGCAAGCAGGTTAATATCGTTGGCAAGCAACGTTTGTAGCCTACGCTTTTTCATGCCTGTTACACATTGGTCTTCGCCTTTCCAGAAATAACCATGGTGAACCAAAATAGCATCAGCGCCGCGTGCCACTGCTGCGTCAATTAAGGCTTGGCTTGCGGTTACACCTGTAACTATTTTTTGGATTTCCGCTTTCCCTTCTACTTGTAGCCCATTTGGACAATAGTCATTTATTTGAAAAGGTTTTAGCAGTTCTGTTAATTGGTTCACTAATTTGGTTCGTTTCATAACACCCCCTAACGGTTAGATGGTGCTAGTTTACCTGTTTTGTGATGAGATCAAAATTGAGGGGGAGTAAAAGAAAAATGAGCTGCTCATCCTTGAGTGGGCTCATTGGGCTAGTAAACCGGCTTAGTTACGGGTTGGTAACTTCAACATCTTGACCTGTTTGAAGTCGCTCAGCACCACGAATAGCAACCTTATCGCCAGCGCGTAGGCTTTGCGCTTGACGAGGAATAACTTCGACCCATTGGCCTTTTCCATTGCCAATGGTAACGGGAATTTGCTCGGCTTTATTTTGAGCATCGATTTTAACCACATGAGAGCCTTGTTTTCGCAGTATGAGGGCATCGCGATCTACCAAGAGCGTCGGCTGTTTACTGCTGAGCGGCACAGTAACATCAACAAGTTGACCGATTGCCCAGCTATGACTTTGCTCAGCTGTAATGGACGCGCGCACCTCAACAGTTTGTGAGCGTGGATCGGTTGATGGGATCACCGCAGTAATGGTGGCAGTAGTATGTTCAGGGTGTGATAAGTCGCCAGCCTGAATGGGCAATTCGATGCCTTGGTGTAAAAACTTAAGGTACTTTACCGGAACATAAAGGCGAGCTTCAAGGTGGTGAATATCTAAAATTGTTACCAGCTCGTCTGCACGATTAATTTCTCTACCAGCACGTTTGAAACGCTCACTGATCACCCCATTGAATGGGGCGCGAATAGTGGCTCTTGAAAGCTTGTCTTCTATGACGCGAAGTTCAACTTCTGCCAGTGCAATATCAGACAAGGCCAAATCATGTTTATTCTGTACTTCATCAACCTGGCTTTCTGCGGCGCTACTGGTTTTAGCTAGCTTTTTTAACCGTGAGAGCTCTTGTTGATATAAGCGTAAATTAATTTTTGCACGCTTGAGTAGCTCGGTCTGCCTTGCCTTGTCAAGCTCTAACGGCAAGGTGTCCATTCTGACCAGTACTTCGTCTTTGGTTACGGTTGTGCCTGGCTCGACCACATAGAGTAATCTGCCGCTGACGCCAGAAGTGAGGGTCACATCGTTTTTGCCATATAGCGTACCACTTACTTCAATTTCATGGGTTAGTGGCGCTTCGGTCACTGCTTTGGTACTTACGGGGACAACCGCATAGATTTGTGGCGCAATAATACAAGTACAAAGTGCCAATGTTTTAACGGTCTGTTTTATTAGGTTCTTCATGTTGTTCTCACTATTTACTGAGCTGCGACTAAGCTAAGGGAGCTTTGGTTACTCGCTGGTTGCCTTGGCAAGGCGGAGTTTTTCGCCCAAGTTGTAACAAGCTTGGCATGAGCACTAAAGTAAATAGCGCGCTGATTGCCATCCCACCTACGATAACAGTGGCAAGACCACGGTAAATTTCAGAGCCTACTCCAGGCATAAGCATTAGTGGCAGCATACCGAACAAACTCGTTAGCGTACTTAAATATACTGGCCGCGCTCTTAGCAGTACCGCTTGCCTTACTGCGGTTTCTCGACTCATGCCTGAAGCCATGGCAACCCGAGTTTGGTCGACCAATAGAATGGCATTATTGACAACCAGCCCAAGCAGAATAATAAAGCCAATCATGGTCAGTAAGTCTAACGATTGGAAGGTAAATAGGTTCAATATATATAGTGCCAGTACACCACCGGCAATCGCTAGAGGCATAACTAGTAACACCAGTACGCTATCTTTTGCAGATTTAAATAGAGCTGTCATTAATAGGAATAAAATAAACAGTGCCAACACAAAGTTGAGCGCCATTTCGGCCATTGCAGAGTTCATCTTCTGGGCGTTTCCGGCCAAAATCACACCAGCGCTATCAGGCATGCTTGCTCTAACTTTAGGCATAACTTGCTCAGTCAAAATAGTCTGAACTTGTTGCAAGCTCATGTCAGCTGGTGGAGTGACAACGATGCTTACTGTTCGGCGACCATTTACTCGCCGTAACTGAGTTGGACCAACAGTACGCTCAATATTGGCAAGTTCACCAAGCGTTTGAATACCAGAATGTGGAGTTACTATGGGTAATGCCTTCAGCTCTTCTGGGTTCTTCCATGGAATACCGCGTAAGATGACATTCATACGTTCGTTACCATCAAAGTATTCATTGATAAATAAACCTCCAGTGTAAGCTTGAACGGCCTGCGATACATCGCGACGTGTTAACCCCGCTTGCGTGATACGGCGATCGTTTGGTGTAAGCCTTAGCTCTGGCTCAGCCATGTCTAAGCGCGGCTGAGGCCTAGCTGTTGCTTGTGGCAATGCCTCTTTTACGGCTCCTAACGCAACTTCAGCGCCTGTAATTAAGTCATCCATATTTGGGCCGGTGATATCAATATTAATGTCGCGGCCGTCACCACCATTGGCTACCTGGATCATTGAGCCTCGAAAGAAAAAGACTTGCGTATCAGGCAGGTCAACAAAAATTTCCTCTCGCGCTACTTTCATCAATTCTTCGACACGCTGCGGATCGGCAGAATAAATAAACCCCCCGGCGTTAGAGCCAAAAGCATAAAAGTTAAAATCTTTTATTCCGGGCTCCTTTGCGCCTTCGTAATAGGGCATCAAACGCTTTTTTACTCTCAGTAATAACTCTTCTTCCATAAATTGGACATTACCACCAGGAGGCGTTACTAAACTGAAGAAGAAGCCATCTGTTGGTGCTCGGGGCATAAAGTCAGTTTTTGGTAGCATGGTCATTGTTGCAACCACCGAGCCACCAAGTAACACCCCAATCCAAGTGAGTTGCTTAGTTCGGCTATTGGTCAATTTCATGATGAAGTTCGTGAGTTTTTGCCAGTATTGGTGGTAAGGGTCTGTTTTTATTTCACTGTCAGGCCAAAGATGGTTGGCAAGCGGAATGAGTGTGATGGCGCAGAGCATGGACGCAATAACCGCAATAGAGAGTGTCAGTGCTAAATCCGAAAACAGCTGGCCTTCAATACCGGCCATAAAGAGAATAGGTAAAAAGATGGCTACACTTGTAGTCGTTGAAGCAAAGAGCGCGCCAGTCACTTGCGCCGCGCCCTTTAGTGCGGCCTTTTTACTATCAAACCCCTCGGTGCGAAGCCGTGCTATATTTTCCTGCACTATGATGGCAGCATCTAAAACCAACCCCACAGCAAATGCAAGTCCCGCAAGAGAGATCACATTAAGGCTACGGTCAAAAATATTAAGTGTGAGAAATGCCACCATCAGGGAAACAGGAATTGTTACCGCTATAACAACAGTCGCTTTAATCCCTCTGAAAAATAGCCACAGAATTAAACAAGAAAGCAGCACGCCAAGGCCTAAATTTCCTTTCACTAGTGACAGCGCGTTTCGGATATGCACTGAGGCGTCAAAGCTCAGTTCGATAGACAGACCATTTTCTGCTAAAGGACCTTGATTTAACTCATTAATGGCTTGGTTTATCTCATCTAACAATGCCACTGTATTGGCTTCATTTGCTCTTGAAATTCGGATGTAGTAGGCGGGTTTACCGTTGCGCCCACTCATACCTAGACGGTCTGAAAAGGTGCGCTCGACACTGGCAATATCCCCCAAATATATGGGTCTATCACCGGAGTAACCAACGCGCATTTGTGCCATACTTGAAAGGTCGTATTGGCCTGTAAATCTGACTGTATATTGGCGTCTTCCCACATTGGCAAGACCGCCTGAGGTATCCCTAGAACTGGCTAAAACATTACTAATTTGGTTTAGGCTAATGCCCAATGCTGCGGCCTTGTGAGGGTCAAAAGTAATGCGTAACTCTTTGGGGCGCTCGCTGGCAAGGTCGACTCTGGCAACCCCGGGAATACGGGCAAGTCTCGGCTCGATAAATTCATCTATTTGTTTTTGAAATTGCGCCATATCGAAGTCGAGACTATCTGAGTGATAGTCTTTGGGCGTGACGAGTAAAGTGGCCGCGGCTTCGCCATTGTTGCCGCCAGCAAAAACTACAGGGTCAATCGCATCTAAAGGTAATGGCGGAGCTTGATTCAAGCTAGTTAATACGTCCAACATGGCTTGCTGCATATTCGCACCGACAGCGAAAGTGAGCGTGATAGAACCATTACCCCTATTAATATTGGTGTTTATCTCAAGTGCGCCTGGGGTATTTTTAACTGCATTTTCTAGCGGCTCAATTATCACTGACTCAATTTCTTCTGGAGCAGCTTGGCGCCATCCAGAAAAAATAGTGATTTGAGGTTGCTCTATATCTGGTGTTAACTGTATGGGGAGTTTAAAAATACTTAACATTCCAAACAGCATTATGAGTACCAGAATGACAATTACACTCGCTGGATTCTTAAGCGAACTACGTGTTATGTTCATTGCTATACTTCCAATCTTGCTTTTTTTGCATTGTAGTGTGATGTAAAAAAAGTGCCAGTAAAGTAAATCTTACGTTTTTCGAAGTTAGCGTCCAATCGGCGAAAATAAGCGATAAAGTGCATTCTCGTAATACCTTGTAACGCTTTTTTATAGATTGAAAAACTTTTTGATCTGGAATAAACCCGATAGAACTTTGACTAGCACAGAGCTATTAAGTCGTTAAACTAGGGCCAGCGCGATCAGCTCTTTGCAATAGTGTTGATTAGTTAATGAAGTATAAAAGGAGAGTTTATGTTTGTAGCGTTAAAATGGGATCATATTATTGGTGCACATTTTGTTCAGTGGATAGTAGTGGAATGTGGTGGGATAACGGATAAGTTTGGCCTGCCACAGGCATTACCACCTAGACGTGATGTCGCTTATTTCACTGATCCACTTTGCGCAGAACAAGATGCGAAGCATTTTGCTGACTATAAAAATGCTCAGCTGGCTAAGCCGATGAGTAAAGCATATTCGCCAAATTTGAGCGATCATCATGGTTTTTGTCATTATGCGTGGGATCATACCTATTTAGGTGAACTGATAAAACACGCGGTACTATACTGGGAAGACGGCAATCATCTCTCACCACAGCCACATCGAAGTGATATTGCGTATTTCACTGATCCTAATAGCAGTGAGGTAGACAGTATCTTTTTTGCGCAGTATAAATTGACACAAGCTCGTCAGAATACACCTTCGGAAACGATGTCGTAACTGGTATGAGAAGTCTCAGGCTAAGTGCTTTTGAAGCACATAGCCTGTGAGATAGTTCAGTGTAATCTATCTAGAGGCATTAATATCGCTTTGTGTATAGGTAGGGTAACCCTCAGGTTTAAAACGATTTAAATTATTAAGAAAGCGACTATCTTTTACCGGTAAAGTCGCAGAGCCGTAGTCATATTGATTCAGCTTATCACGTAAGTCTATATTTGAGATGTTGTCGCCAGTCATGTGATACCAACTTATTATCGGAGGGGTTACAAAGCGGTGATAACCATTTTCAGCAATCTCATTATGCTTGGCAAAACGAAGTGCATGCGTCAATATGCCATCCTTATGATAGACAATCTTTAAATGACCATTTTCAAATGGCAGCTCTTGAGCCGGTTTCGTAAATAGATCGCCATGAGCGCTATAGCTTCCGTGTGTGACTAACCCATCAAGCGTCCACACCGCTGCATATTCCCAGTCGTGCCGGTGGCCTCCGCCAAAATAGTCAAATACCTGATCTTTCTTAAAATAAAGTGCATAAAAGTGGCCACAATAATCACCGCTTTCGGTCGTTTTGCAGGCGTAGCGATGTACAGTATTTGAGGTATTTAAAAATTGATTGTCGCGGCAATCGCCAGTGATACGTCCAGAAGTTTTTAACCCCGAGTTTTGTTCGCCGGTTCGGCTTATCCCAGCACTTGGGAGGCAACCGTCACCATCAAAATCAAATACCGGCTCTGTACCGTTAATGATGTAAGGGGCGGGGAGTGCTTCATCTAAGGCTATGAAATCATGAGCCTGCGCTATTTGCACGCCAGCAAGCACAATCGCAAGAGATAAAAGAGGTTTATATGGTGTTGTCATATCGCTTTCCTTAATGGGTATAATTGGCGTTAGCAGCCGCTAACGCCGAGATTAGGATCCAAGATTATCGCGGAAGTATGACTTGGTTGTATATAATGTGTTAAGTTTTTTGTTCTGGATTTAATTTATTTTTGAAATCAGACTGAACAATCTCAAGTGCAGCGAGCACTTCTTCAGCAGGGATCTCATGCTGTTCAAGCAACATGATGAGATCAATGGCGAGCTTTACATGGGTTGGAGCTTGTTCTAACGGAGTACTCATTCTTGAAACTGCTTCTTTTTGGCGATTTGGGCAACAGCAAATTCGATGGCGACGTCAACTGCCTTTTCCATTTTTTCTCTTTCTGGTTGCGGGAGGTAAAACTCCATATCTACATCATAGCGAATGTAACGTGAGGGCAGCTGATTTAATACAGTGCAGCAAAAATCAGCCATAACATCTTCATCATAGACTTTATCTAGTTTACGACGAACAATATGCTCAACAACCAGCTTTTCGTAATAATTATGTATATCGTCATGTAATTTCATACCGCCTCCTGCACATTCCTTTTTTAGTTTATATCATAATAGCGGGGTTACCTAACAAAGCCAAAAAGGTTTGTTGATGTACATCTATAAGTTGGTCGATGTTTCTTTGATAGCCACCACCGAGCGCGATAGCTAAGGGGATATTTTGTGTAACGGCACAGTCAATTACAATTGAATCACGGGTGTATACGCCCTCGAGCGAGATATTGAAGTGGCCTAATTCATCGCCTTGGTAAATATCTGCACCAGCATTATATAAAATGATATCTGGCTGATGTATACGTGTAGCTAGCGTTATCGCTTCTTGAACAGTTTCAAGGTATTGTTTGTCTTCTGTTCCCACCGGTAATGCAAAGTCTAAATCTGAATTGGGCTTGATCCTTGGGAAGTTGCTTTCACAGTGAATAGAGCAGGTGACAATGTCATCACGCCCTTTGGCTAGGGCTGCGGTGCCGTCACCTTGGTGGACATCACAGTCAAAGATCAGCACTTTCTCAGCTTGATGTTGTGCAATTAAGGTCGCGGCAACAACTACCCAGTCATTAAAAATGCAAAAACCACTGCCAAATTCACGATGAGCATGATGATAGCCGCCACTTAGGTTGGCTGCAATGCCATGCGTTAGTGCATACTCAGCTGCTGCTAAACTGCCACCCAAAGAAATCAAGGTACGCTCCACAAGTTGTCGGCTCCAAGGAAAGCCCATTCTCTTAATAGCTTTGTCGCTCAGGGTACCTGCTAAAAAGGCATCAACGTAACCGCTGTCATGGCAAAGAAGGAGTGCATCGCGGGTAATCTTTTGCTCAGGCTGCTTGATATGCTCGGCAAACTTGTTGTTATTTAATCGTTGATATAATTTTTGATATTTGCTGATTGGGAAGCGGTGATGCTTTGGTAAAGCTAGGGCGCTGTAAATTGGGTGGTAGTAAAGCATTATCTATTTTGACTTTTTTCTACTTCTTGAATTTTTTGCTCGGTGGCCGTAATGGCTTTTCTGCAACGACCAAGGCGAGCATGGAGGGCTAAAATTTCGGCGTTAAGCTTAGCAGCTTCATTGCCGTTCGCCTTGTCCATTTGTAGCCTTCTCAGGTCTATCATTTCTTGTAATCTACGTTCAAACTCATGATTTTGCGAGAGCTCTTGATATAACTCATGAGAGGATTGCATGATTTTTTGTACGGCTTTTTTATAAACTTTGGCCTTCTTTGGAGTGTTGAGTTTATTTTCTTTGGCCCATACAGGGGTTGATTTTAATACTTTTAACACCGCCTCCATCTGCGAACCTATCCGCTCTATTGCAAATGCAAAAGCGTGACGTTGCTCGCTAGGTGGCAGGTGAGTCATTGCTTCTGAGATCTCATCAACATAATCACTGAGCTTTAAGCTTTTGGTTCGAAACACTCGAGTATCGAATAAGCTCGGTTGCGCCTGCATATAGCGGTTCTTATCAAACCATTTGGCAGCATCAAATTGCACGGCTTGTTGTTTCAAGCGGCTAATTTGCTGTTCTAGTTTGATAAGCCCCACACTCATGAAAAATAAGCCTCAATAATAAGCTTGCCAGCAAGAATAATGACGACGGTATTAAATAACGGTTTGATCAACTTGTTACCAAATTTTATGGCTGAGTGTGCGCCAAGCCATGCGCCAAACATTAAAAATGCCCCCATGGTTACACCCAATAAAAAGTTTACGTGTCCCAAAGCGACAAAAGTGATCAATGAAATAAAGTTAGAAACAAAGTTCATTGAACGAGCAAGGCCGCAGTTCAACAGCAAGCTCATTTTATATAGCATGCTGTTTGAAGCCGTCCAAAAAGTACCAGTCCCTGGTCCTGCCATACCATCGAAGAACCCGAGAGACAGACCTTGAGCCCACTGTTTTATTTTTAGCGCTCGATTAGCTTCGGGCAATGTATGTGAATCGGTTGGGCTTAGTTTGCCGACCAAGCTGTATATTGCAACAACAATAATAATGATAGGTATCAACTTATTTAAAAACTCGATACTAAGAAAATCGACCAGTAGAGTGCCCAATACCGCGCCTATAGCAGTCGCAATAGTAGAACCTATCCAAAAGCTAGGCTTAAACAGCTGCTTTTTATAGTAAGTAAAACTGGCCGTAAGTGAGCCAAAACTGGCGGCAAGTTTATTGGTGCCCAACGTTAAATGTGGTGGAAGTCCGGCTGTCAACAACGCGGGCACAGTTAGTAGTCCACCGCCCCCAGCAATAGCGTCAATAAATCCAGCAGCCAGTGCGACTAAGCAAAGTAACCCCCATGTAGTGGGTTCTAACGCGAGTTCAAACATTATTAATCAATTTGCCTTTTGTAAGGTGGCAGAGTATCAAGCATGGCTTTACCATACCGCTTGGTAACCAAGCGTCTATCTAAGATGGTGATACGGCCGGAATCTGATTCTTTGCGCAGCAGTCTACCACAGCTTTGTACTAATTTCTTCGCAGCATCAGGCACTGTTATAGATAAAAATGGATTGCCGCCTTTACTTTGTATGAACTCGGCTTGCGCTTCCTCAATAGGTGAGGTGGGGACGGCAAAAGGGATCTTGGTTACAATAAGGTTTTCTAGGTACTTGCCGGGGAGATCTAAACCCTCGGATAAACTCTGCGTGCCAAATAAAATACTGCCACGACCCAAGTCGATATTGGCTTTATGGCGGGTGAGCAAAGCATCACGAGACAACTCCCCTTGTACTAAAATATTAAGCTTTTTGCTTCTTAGCTTTTCTACAACGTGATTCATTTGCCAATAAGATGCAAATAACACAAGGTTTGCTTTATTCGTGTCTAGATAATTCGGTAGCGCTTCGCCAAGGTAATCGCTAAATGCTTTATCGGTTGGATCGGTTGGTGTTTTGGGCAAATGCAAGGTGGCTTGATTTGGATAATCAAATGGAGAATCTGCTTTGATATATTTAACCCCAGGTTCTTTTGCCAAGCCACTTTCATGAGCAAAGTGGTCAAAGTTGCCCAGTGCACTGAGTGTTGCTGAACACAACACGGCACCTGCACATTCTCGCCAAAGGTTATCTTTTAGGTAATAGCCTACTTCAATAGGGCAGTCGCACAACAGGTGGTCATGATGATTTTTGTATTCTAAACGCTTAATCCATCTTGCATGGGGGACGCTTTCTCCCTTTTTCGCATAGCTGAACCACAATTTATTCAGCTGCTCTAAACGGTTTATATACTGGCCACTTTCAACAAGCAATGGATCTGCTAAAAATGCTTGTACATCACCATCAGAGACATCCCCAGATAAAGCATCGTGCATTTTTGTGAGGCAACGTAGTGCGTCTTGCGTAGCATCAGCAATATCTTTTGCTTTTACTGTTAGGCTTTCAGGCACCTCTCCATGGCTAAAACGATAGGTGTCATCATCATTGTAAGTAAAATCACTTTGATCGAGAATATCTCGTACTGCTTTTAGATATTTCGCGGCGTCATTGGCGGCATCATTTAACTTAAAGTTTTGTCCTATGGCCTTTTGTGAAACCACAGTGTTGGCCATTTTTCCACTAAACTTGAGGAGCTTTTCAAGCCACTCAATAGTCCCCTTAATTGTTGCTGCAGCAGAGGAAAAATCACGGGTGATATGGGGGAGGTGATGTGCTTCGTCTATCACATAAAAGGTGTCTTCAGGTTCAGGTAAAATAGTCCCGCCACCTAACTCAAGATCTGCAAGTAGTAACGCATGGTTTATTACCAATACATCCATTTGTGCGATCTTCTGTCTTGCTAAATGAAAAGGGCACAAGTGATGAGATTTTAGCTGACGTTGGCAAGCATGTTTATCGCAAGCAATGATGTTCCAGACTTTGTCAGGAATGGTATCTTCCCAACTATCTCGGTCTCCTTGCCAGCGTTTTTCTTGGTAAGCGAGGGCAAGCTCTCTTAAACAGCTTTGTTCGGCTTTTGATAATGGACTACTGGTTGTCGGCATCATGGACAACTGCATTTCATCATCACTTACCGCTGCCATAAGCTTTTGTACACAAATATAGCGCTGGCGACCTTTAACCAAGTCAAACTTAAAATCCAAACCCGAATGAGCCTGCAAAAAAGGCAACTCTTTGTTGATCAGCTGTTCTTGTAAAGCCACCGTTGCCGTTGAAATCACAAGCTTTTTTTTGCTAGAAAGTGCAACCGGTAGCGCGCCTAACAAATACGCGAGAGATTTGCCGGTGCCGGTTCCAGCTTCGATTACACATATACGTTGAGTTCGATGATAATCGCCACTCAGCGTTTTGGCTATTTCGGCAACGAGATAGTTTTGGCTCGGACGCGGGCGAAAGCCATCTAAAGCAGACGCTATTTGCTGATGTGCTTGACGGATGGTTTTTTTTAATTTGTCTGAGAGCATAATGTATCTGGCCTAGTGTGCAAAGATGGAACAAGCCTACCACTTGAACTAAATTTGTGTTTAATCGTTATCCTAATTAGGTCGGTTTAGTTGTAAACGCCTTTATGTTCAATAAACAGGTGGATATAATTACAGTGATTGAGCTATTTTAGGGTGGTATTGGAGTTGGCACAAGCGATATATCAGGGCTTTGTATTATCAAGACAGCAAATACAAGTAAACGGTAAGCTGCGTTTGTGCTATTGGCTTAAGTCACACCAGCATTTGCTGAAGGTATGGGTGGATGGTGAGCAGCCACTATTTTTTATAAAGCTCACGCAGCGCACCAAAGTAACAGAGATCCTCAATCAGAGTCAGGTACGCTTTGACATTTTTTCCAGTCAACTAAAGCACTTTGATCAGAACCCCGTTTGTGTCGTGAAGTTTCGTAGTTTACCTCAGTTCTACGAAGCAAAGCAGCTGCTTGAAAACCAAGTTACATTATATGAAGAAGATATTCGTCATACTGACCGCTATTTAATGGAGCGATTTATTAAAGGAGCTGCTTGGGTCAAGGGGCATGCGACACACAAACAAGGTTACGTTGAAATTACCCAAGCACAATTTAAAGCCTCAGATGATTATCGGCCAAATCTTGACATGCTATCAATAGATATTGAATGCAACGGTGAAGGTGTGTTGTTTTCAATCGGACTTGTTACTAAGCTCGAGCAATTTGTCATCATGATAGGTGAACCACAACCAGCCACCGTTGATGTGATTTGGGTTCATGATGAAATCGCATTATTACAAGAGTTAGTGACGCAAATAAACCGACTGGATCCAGATGTCTTAATTGGCTGGAACGTGATTGAGTTCGATGCAAACATATTAGCTGAGCGTGCACAAGCGAACGGAGTGGTATTGTCTATTGGGCGAGACGGTGGTGCGATGTCGATATTTAAAGGGAATTACACCCGAGTGTTAATTCCGGGCAGAGTTATGCTAGATGGCATAGATATTATGAAAAATGCCACCTACCACTTTGAAACTTTCAAGCTCAGCTTTGTGGCGGAGAAAATACTTGGGCGCACAAAGCTTATTGCGCAAGATGACCGCCTCGAAGAGATCATCCGCCAATTCCATCATGATAAGCCTGCTTTGGCCGCATATAATATGCAGGATTGCCAGCTAGTTTTAGATATATTTCTCAAGCTAAACTTATTGGAGTTTGCGCTTGCGCGCACGCAACTGACAGGACTGGAGCTTGAGAAAATGGGTGGCTCTGTGGCCGCATTTACTAATCTATACTTACCACTATTACATCGAAGTGGTTATATCGCCCCTAATTTATCAGAGCATGGTATTAGCTTTGATAGCCCTGGCGGCTATGTGATGGACTCAAAACCCGGGCTTTACCAAAATATTTTGGTTTTGGATTTTAAAAGCCTTTATCCCTCTATTATTCGCACGTTCTGTATTGACCCTATGGGATTAATTGAGGGGTTACAAGCTCCCAACGACGCAATTGAAGGGTTTAACAAAGGTAAGTTCAGTCGCACTCAACATCATTTACCTGGCTTAGTTGCCTCACTTGCAAGCGCCCGTGAAAAAGCAAAATTGAACAGCGATATGATGTTGTCACAAGCTATTAAAATTATTATGAATAGCTTGTACGGCGTACTAGGATCAAAGGGCTGTCGATTTTACGATCCTCGTCTTGCTAGTTCAATAACGATGCGCGGACATCAAATTATGCAGCAAACTAGAACCTGGATTGAACAGTTAGGATATGAGGTTATCTATGGCGATACGGACTCCACTTTCGTTTGCTTACCTGAGTGTTTAGCGAGTCACGAGTGCCAAGCTGTTGGAAAACAGCTAATGCATACCATCAATGATAAGTGGCGTAATCAATTAGTGGAGCGCTTTGGTCTTGATAGTTATCTAGAAATAGAATTTGAAACGCACTATAGCCCGTTTTTTATGCCGACAATCCGTGGCCAAGAAATTGGCTCAAAAAAGCGTTATGTTGGTCAAGTTGTTGAAGCGGGTGAAAAGAAACTAGTATTTAAGGGGATGGAAACCGTTCGCAGTGACTGGACTGAAATCGCAAAAGAATACCAACAAGCTGTTATTCGAGCGTTGTTTGATGGAGAAGACGCTGTTGTGATTACACACCAATATATTAGTCGTATCTTTGCTGGTGAAGTCGATGAAAAGCTTGTATATCGGAAAAAACTGGGCAAATCAGTGGAGTTATATACCAAAAACATACCACCTCAAGTAAGAGCTGCAAAACAAGCGATTGAAGAAGGGCTTTTAACAAGCGCTAGAAAAGGTACGCAAATACCATATTATTTAAGTACCAACGGACCTAGGTTCGCTGTGCCAGATAAGTTAAAAGATATTGATTACTATCAGTATATTGAAAAACAAATTTTGCCTATCTATGAAATGTTGCCGAACGCTGCACAGCTAAGCATACGCCCCGACGGCCAGCAAAGTCTTAGCTTACTTTAGAACAGTTAAATTCCAATTATAGCAATAGCTTTGCTTCTATATGTTAATTTTGTTGCTGTTTTTGGCTCGGCTTTTTCGCTGTTTACCATTAACATTCACTTCGTTCGCCATACTCTCTTAGTCTATTCTGAGTAGAATTCAAGCTTTGGAGTACGCAAATCGATCAAAAAAGAAAAAAAGTCCGTCATTTTGTTAAGTTACTGTACCTAGTTTGGGGCGTTGACTGGGGTTTTTTAAAAAAAATATATTTTTTTTGAACTTTTTTGATGTTTAATAAGTTACTGTATTTACTAATTATTTTTTTAATTTTTTATGTTAATGCTGGTTCTTCTTTGGTTTAAATTATGAAAATGAATGTTGACCCTATGTTGTTACAGAAAGTAGTATAGCTGCGTCATGCAGTGACTTGTCCCTAAGTTAGTTATGTTCGAGAGTCCTAACTATATGTTATCTAGGGATATATTTTCATGGCACATAAAAATAATCAGGGAGCAATCAATGTTAAATAATAAAGTAAGCAAGGCTGTACGCCTTGGATTAGCGTTTGGAGCAGCGTCAACAGCTGTATTTAGCGCAACCGCAGCTGCAGAAGAAGCATCAGTTGAAAGCGTAGAGCGAATTCAAGTAACCGGTTCTCGTATCAAGCGTACTGACCTAGAAACTGCAATGCCAGTGAGTTCTTTCTCAATGGAAGATATCAAGGCTTCAGGTGTACCTACTCTTGAGCAGTTTGTTCAGCAGCTACCAGTAATCAGCGGTGGTAGTTATGGTTCAAACGTAAATAACGGCGGTAATGGTACAGTTAGTATGAACCTTCGTGGTCTTGGTTCTGACCGTACTTTGGTACTACTAAACGGCCGTCGTTTCAGTGGTGACATTAGTACTATTCCTATGGCTGCAATCGCACGAGTTGATGTACTTCGTGATGGTGCCTCAACTATCTATGGCTCAGATGCGATAGCTGGTGTTGTAAACTTTATCACTGCTAAAAACTACACTGGTACTGAACTAGAGTTCCGTTACCAAGAAACTTCTGAAGGTGATGGCGAGTCAGACTCAATTAGCTTTGTAACCGGTATTGAAGGTGACAAAGGCAGCCTAATCATCTCAGCAGGTTATGACAAGCGTGAAGCTATTTATGGTAAAGACCGTGACTTTTCAAGCTGTCCTCGCCAAGAAGAAGATGGTAAAATCGTATGTGGTGGTTCAACAACCTCTTCACCAGGTACATTCAAGCTAAAAGGCAACACGACTGACAGATTTGTAATGGACGAAAATGGTAATCCAAGACCGTTTGTTACGTCTGATAGCTACAACTATTCTTCTACAAGTATTCTTTATCAACCGCGCGAAACTTATAACCTTTTCGCAGCAGGTCGTTATGAGTTAGCTGAAACAGATTTCTCTTCTATCGAGTTTTTCTCTGAGTCGATGTTCACTCACCGTAGTAACACGACAAATCTAGCGCCAGTAGGTACGTTCTGGGGCATGACGGTTCCTGAAAGTCACCCTAATAATAATACGGGCGATGAGGTTTATGTAAACCGTCGTCTTACTGAGTCAGGAAACCGCCGTACAGACTTTGATGTATATGAGTACCTGATCACAACCGGTTTTGAAGGTGAGTTCTCAAATGGCTGGTATTGGGACTTTAGCTACGGCTTTAACCATCGCCGTGTTAATGAGTTCATCGATGGCCGTGTACACCAAGAGCGCATGAATATGTTGGTAAATCCAGCGCTTTGTAATGCAGCTAACAGCTCAGATGATTCAAAAGCATGTGCTGCTGCTGTTGCTGGTACGCCAGATGGCATTTGGAACCCGTTTGTTGATGGTAGCCTAACTCAGGATATGCTTGATTGGGTGATTGTTCCTCTTACAGACACTAAGATTTCTGAAGACACTCAGCTACAAATTAACATTACGGGTGATTCAGGTGACTTCGAATTACCAGCCGGTGTAATTTCTTGGGCAGCAGGTTACGAGCACCTTACGACTTCTTATGAAGCGATTGTTGACGGTGCATCTGGCCTAGGCGCTATCTATGGTACTGCACCTGGCGGTTCAGTTGGTAAATACAACACCAAAGCTTACTATGTTGAAGCCAATATCCCACTATTAGCTGATGTTGCTTTCGCTGAGCGCTTAGACTTAACCGTTGCTGCTCGACGTACCAAGGTAAATCTAATTGAAGATGCTGAGACGACTAAGAAAATAGCGCTTGAATGGCGTCCTAACTCAGAGTTAATGGTTCGTGCTAACTACTCTGAAGGGTTCCGTACACCGTCGATTACTGACTTATTCCGTCCATTTACACAATCAGCTGATTCATACAGTGATCCGTGTAAAAACTACGGCTCAAACAATGATCTTTCAGCGACATTTAAAGCCAACTGTGCAGCAGACGGCCTTCCTGGTAACTGGGGACAGCCAAACGCTCAATCAGGTTCATGGTGGGGCGGTAACCCTGATCTAGGTCCAGAGACCTCTGAAAGTAAGACCTTTGGTTTTGTATGGTCGCCAGACTTTATCGAAGGCTTTAGTGCTACCGTTGACTACTATGACATTGAGATCAGCAATGTAATCTCTAGCTTAACGCTAGAAACAATTGCTCAGACATGCTACGAGAGTGAAAACTTCTCTTCGCCAGTTTGTAACCTTATCAAAGGCCCTGAGGCATACGGAACTAAAGGTATCAGTCCTCGTCGTAACCTAGATGGCAACCTTGTTGGTGTTGACTTATCAACACAAAACTTAGGTTTCTTCAACTCAAAAGGTATCGACTTTGACTTTAACTACGCAATGGAAGCTCTAGGTGGCAACCTTCGCTTCAAACTTGCAGGTACGCACCTACTAGAACAAACTTCGCTTGAAGCTGAAGGCCTAGAGGTTAAAGACTTAGATGGCTACTACGGTGCTGATATAGCGAATGGTGGACGTGGTGCATTTAATGACTGGCGTGCTAACTTACGTGTGTCTTATGACCGTGATAATTGGGGTCTGGCACACACTATGCAGTACCAAAGTGCTGTTGATGATGTAGCACCAGCAAAAAATCAGCTATCTAGCAGTGTAGGCTCTGTTATTTATAACGACCTATCTGGTTACTATCATGCAACAGATACGTTGACGTTGTCTTTGGGTGTCAACAACCTATTTGACAAGCAGCCACCTTATGTATCGCAAGGTGATAACGGACTGCTTATCCGTGTTCATCGCTTAACTGGCCGTGAATACTATGCAAAAGCAACATTTAAGTTTTAATTTATAAACTTAATAGAAGCGGGGAAGTTTCCCCGCTTTTTTTGTTTATGGACGACCAAAACTGCACAATATAATTTAAGTGTTTTTTTATAATTAATATATTGAAATTAATACAAATTATCGTTAACTTTATTTTGGTAATATTGAATTACTTACCACTTCCCAAAATTCCAGTTAATTACAATAAATAAAGAAGGACTTGTGATGAAAAAAATAATAATTTTGTTTACTACTGCATTTCTATTTGCGTGTAGCTCAACATCTGGAACTAAAAATGATGCAACAACAGCGAGCAAAAAAAGTCAATTAGAGTGCGAGGTCAGCTCTATGACTGGTAGCAAATTAAAGCGCAAGCGCTGTATTGATAAAAAACAAGCCGAATATGAAAAAGAAAATGCGCGGCGCTTAACACGAGAAGCATTAAACAATAGCTCCTCTATAGCGACTGACGGCTAAGTAACCTGAGGGTTAGATAAGGAATGCGTTAACTCCTGGTTTTTAAAATCACATTGTGTTGTTTCCTTATCTAGCCAGAGAGTTTTGGTGATAACACCGCTCCCGCATTCTGCTCTTGCTAAGATTAAGTCGTAATACCAAGTGGGAGCATTTAAGGCTGTTGTCTGGTTGCTCTTACAGACTTCTACTAAGTACCTCTAACAGATTATAAGACTTTTCCCACCGCTTCCTGTTTCCGCTTCAGAAGATATGCTTGGTCAGCTTTTGGCCTGACTCTGTATGCTATAAGTACCAGTTAAGTTAGCACGACAAGTTTATTGTGGTGTTGCTTATGTGTCATTTAGATCTCCTTTATATCGCAAGTGTTCCGATTTTTGGAATTATTTGTTTCTATTAAATTAAATTTTCTTATAAGCCGTGTAAAAGTATGATTTTATTTGATTTTAGTGTGCCATCTTAGATTTTTGGTTGCCAGTTGTACTGAAATCTGTGAAATGCTTGTTGACCCTATGTTAGTGATAAAAGTATTATAAAGGATATTGAACAAAAGTTGCGAAAATGGGTACTTTCTTGTTGCTAAAATTGGAACTCTAATGTTTGCTTACAAGAATGGGTTAGTTCTTATTTAACACTTTGTTTAATAAAAATTTATTTATAAAAATAAAAGCAGGGATCAATCATGTTCAACAATAAAGTAAGCAAAGCGGTTCGCTTAGCAATTGCTTTTGGTGCTGCATCTACAGCAGCATTGGCAAGCACAGCTGTATCAGCTGAAGAAAATACAGAAACAGAAGAAGTCGAACGCATTCAAGTAACTGGTTCGAAAATCAAGCGTATTGCTGCGACAGCACCAACTCCAGTTGTTGTTATCGGTAGGGTAGAGCTTGAAGACGCAGGTGTCAGCAACGTCAACGACTTCCTATCAGAAATGCCATCTGCAGAAGTTGGTTTGAGTCCAGAAAACTCAAATAACTATATCTACGCAAATGGTCTGAATACTACGGATCTTCGTGGTCTAGGTTCTAGCCGCACACTTGTGCTTGTGAATGGTCGCCGTTTTATCGGTGGTTCAGCGGGTGATAACGCCGTTGACTTAAACAACATTGCAACATCAATGATCGAGCGTATCGAAATTTCTACCGGTGGTGCTTCTGCTGTTTATGGTGCAGATGCCGTAGCTGGTGTTGTGAACATCATTACTCGTACTTCTTTCGATGGTCTTGAAATTGATGCTGCGACCACACGCCCATTTGAAGGCGGAGGTGAGCAAACATTTGCATCACTGGTATTCGGTAAAGAGTTTGATGGTGGCGGCTTCATTTTCAACTACGACTTTGCTGACCAAAAACAAATGGCTAAGCGTGACAAGTCATGGTGGTATGACAATCCAGTTTCATCAGTACCAAACCCGAATAACACAGGTGGTGACGATGGTATCCCAGCTCGCATCCCTTATGAAGGCAAAAAACATTACGCACTTTATGATGAGTCAAGTGAGTTCTTCTTAGGTGGCGATCACTGGACATTCGATGAAAACCGAAATCTACGTCCATTTGATAATGGTGATGGCTATATCCCAAGCGATCCAACGTCTTCACTTTACCGTTATTACGCAGGTGAATATAAAGATGGTATCGAAGAAGGTGCTGATGAGTTCTTCCGTACACCACTGACGCGTCATACGTTTAACATCGCCGGTAACTACGAGATAAACGAAAACCATACGCTAAGCTTTGATACAGTTTACTCACTCAGTGAAGCTTTTGGTCAAAGTACCCCAGTGTTCTGGCGTAGTTTGAACATACGTAAAGACAATGCTTTTGTAAAAGATGACCTTCGCCAATTGATGGAAGAGAACGAAGTAGAATCAATTACAATGCGTCGCTTAGCAAATGACTTTGGTCCGCGTAAGTATAATCAAGAGCGTTCGACTTTCCGTACTTCAGTGGGTCTAGACGGTTTCATTAACGATAACTGGTCTTATTCAACGTATTTCCAGCATGGTCGTCTACAGCAAGACACCTCATGGTTCGGTGAAGTAATCACAGAAAACTTTGAGAATGCACTTGATGCTGTAATGCTAAATGGCAACATTGTTTGTGCAAATCGTAATGATGAAGGTGAAGTGGTTGGTGCTATTTCAGGTTGTACACCAATCAATGTAATGGGTGCACCAGGTCAGCATTCACAAGATACGATTGATTATATTACAACGGTAGCAACCGCAGAGCATGGTGGCACGCAAACTAGCTTTGGTGCAACGGTAACTGGTGACTTATTTGAGCTGCCAGCAGGCCCTGTCGGTAGTGCATTTAGCTTTGAATGGCGTAGAGATTCAGCATACGAAGAACCAGGAACAGGCATCCGTAAAGGTCTTATTTTTGGTAATTCAGGCCTTGCGTATTCTGGTTCGCTAAATGTGAAAGAATACTCAACAGAGATTATTTTACCACTAGTTGTTGATCACGAATGGGCGCAAGAGCTTAACTTAGAGCTTGCGTATCGTTACATGGATTACTCATCAACAGGCGGTGATTCAGCGTATAAAGTAGGTCTAACTTACCAGCTGAACGATGACATTCGTTTCCGTGCAACAATGGCTGAATCTGTTCGAGCTCCTAACATCGAAGAGCTATATTCTGCGGCAGGCACACAGTTCTACGGCACTCGCTTTGACCAATGTGCAGCTGATACAATCCAGAACACTGATGAAAAATATCGCGCAAATGTAATCAAGAACTGTGCAGCGGCGGGTATTCCAGAAGGTTGGAGACCATCTCAAGCTTGGACTGATGGCGGTAGTATCGAAGGTAAGCTTGGTGGTAACAACACACTACAAAATGAAGTATCAAGCGATATTGTATTTGGTTTTGTGTACACGCCAACAGCAATCGAAGGCTTCGACATCACAGTTGATTACTGGAGCTTCGAGATTGAAAATGCTATCGAAAACTATAACTATCGTGAGCTAGCTGAAAACTGTTACCGTGCTGATAGTTTAGATAATCCATTCTGTGGCTTTATCACTCGTGATGACAACTTTGAAGTTGTAGACTTCTTCCAAACTTCACTAAACGCAGCTGAAGAGAAGAAGAGTGGTATCGATATCGAGTCTGTTTATGATTTTGAAACTAGCATCGGTGAATTTGGCGTTAAGCTAACTGCAACGTATGTTGAAAACTACGAAATCAATCAAACTGGAAACCCTATCGATCTACTTGTGAATACTGGTGAGCAAGATCACATGAGATGGCGTGCTCGCTTGAATACAAGCTACGAATACGGTGATTTCAGAGCGGTATTAGTCACTAACTACCGTCACAGTGCAGTAAATGACCGTAATGGTTGGAACATCGAACAGCACGATTACAACGATATTCCATCGTACACAACATTCGATCTTTCAATGAACTACCGTGTGCTTGAGAATGTAGACTTACGTTTTGGTATCCAGAACATGTTCGACAGAACACCACCTAGACACCCATTAGCGTTTGAAGACACTAGCTGGTACGATCCAATTGGTCGTCGCGCAACATTTGGTGTAAACATCAAGCTATAATTACGTGTTATAGTATTAAAAAGCCGCTTTAACAGCGGCTTTTTTTATGCCTCAAGAAGCATATTACTTTGAGAAAACTGGAATAAGCGCTAAGTAATCCTATTCCTTGTCTAAGTATTTAGTTGGAAAAGCTAAATAACATCAACGACCTTGCTGGCTCTTCTATAACGGATTTTAAAGCCACTCCAAGCTGGCAATTCCCACTTTTTAGGTGCATCTTTTCTTGCGCCACGGATATATGTTAACTCTATCCTTTTTCCTTTAAAGTTATAGTTGACCGACATGCTCAGTTCTGGAATGGACCAGAATAACGGAAATCTGTCTATAAATGGGTCTAACTCCCACGACTCAACCTCATCGAACTGTAAATCTTGCTCGTCAATGAGAGCAATATCTTCATAACTTTCGATACCCAGTATATTTAACTTTTGGTGCAGAAACCCTTCAACGGTGGGAAGTGATATATCGCGGCTATGGTATTGATAAAATAATTGGGTGTAGCTGATTTTCAATTCTATTTGATTGGCTAATCCTATAAAAAGTGTGTTATTTAGGATAAGCATCACCAATGCCGAAATCGTGTCCTGAGGTGTATTCAAAGGCTTTGTTGTCTGACCTAAGGCTTCTTCGCCGTAAAAGGTAATAAATTCGCCCCAAAGTACATTGTCATCTACATAGGCTGCGTGCAGAACTTCGTTGCCAATACCTATTTTAAGGAGCTGCTTTTTCGTCAACGCAGCATTATGCATTGCAAGCGTTTTTGCTTGTTTAGTGCCTTTTCCTGCCAATGAGAATGTGTCTAGCACCAGTACTGCTTCTGCATTTTCACAGATACGAGTATGGTTTGAGAGAACAACCTCACTTTGTCCATTATTAAAACCATGGCGGCGATTATTTTTATTAATATATACCCAGTTAGGCATTAAGCTCGCCAACTCAAGAAGCAAGTTATCATGGTTGAAACTTGCAGCCTTATCTAATGATGGCAAGGAAAAGTGGTCGCGCAAGTGAGCACTAAATTGTTGGGCTTCTTGAAGCGCATCAGGTGTAATATCGACTAAATCCTCAGCTCCGCCTCTTACAACAGAGATAGCGACTTCTATGTCAGAGCCATAAGGAAAAAGGGTATTTAATCTTGTTTGGCGCTCGGCATCATTTGGGAGTTGATAAACACGAGCCGGAACAGATAATACCGAGAATAAGTCTATTGCGGCTTGGCGCAGTGCATTGCTGTTTAACTTGCTAATGACATAGCCAAATTCAAAGTCGATGGGTAGAGGGTAGAGCTGCTTGCCAAGCTCCGTTGCAATACCACGCGCGTCTATCGCTTCGAGTTTTCTGAGCTGCTGTGTTGCAACTTCAACTGAACGTTCAGGTAAAGGATCGATAAAGTGTAAAGATGAGACACCCTCAGTAGCGCAGCCTGAGGCCAATACCAGCTCTGTCAAAGATCCCCGTTGGATTTCTGGGGGAGTCGCATCAATAAGTGGTGCGTGTTGGCCATATAGCCTAATACACATACCAGCTTGTGTTCGTCCAGCGCGGCCGAGACGCTGCTTAGCTGAATCTTTGCCAATGGCATCTAAGCCTAATACTGTTTTGCCTAAGCGTAAATGTGTGCGGCGCTCTAGACCTGAATCAATTACGCAAGTGACATTAGGAATAGTAAGGGAGGTTTCAGCGACATTGGTTGCCAAGATAATACGGCGCTCCTTATGCGCTGCCAACGCTAGTTGCTGCGCCTTAGGACTGCAGCCGCTATATAACCCTATCGCAATAGCGGGTAATGATTTCACTTTTGATAAACATGCTTGGATCTCGGCTTTGCCCGGTAAAAAGACTAAAATATCGCCGTCGCAGTTTATCAGTGCTTCTTGGCATGCGCTAAAAACGCGCTGCTCCAGCTGCTCTTTATGAGGCATCGCCCGAGGCTCTGGCGCATGAAAATACTCGGCGACAGGGTAAAGCACTCCGCCTGATTCAATAACCTGTGCGTCTAAATAGGTAGCAAGCTTTTGGCTATTTAACGTGGCAGACGTCACAATTAATTTATGAGATTGTGCTTGCTTTAACAAGGCCAGTAGTAAGTCCATATCCCAGCGTCTTTCATGGAATTCATCCAGCATGACGACAGTAAAATCAGCAAGTTTATTATCAAAAAACCACCTTAATGCGACGCCTGGAGTTGCGTAGATGACCTGTGAATCTTCTGAAAACTTACCTTCAAAGCGAATAGCAAAACCAACCTTTTCACCAAGCTTAGACTCACTTTGAGTCGAGACATATTCAGCTAGAGAAGTGCAGGCGATCCGCCTTGGCTCAATAACTAAAACCTTACCGTGCTCTGTCGCCCACAATGGCAGTTGAGTTGACTTGCCAGAGCCTGTTGTGGCGCAGACAACAACAGTATTTTGTTCCCTTAAGGTTTTAGTAAATTGAGGTTGAACGGACTCGATGGGTAAGGACATAACTACTTATTGGCTATTTACATTTTTCGGTATAGTAACAAAATTTGCTTGAAAAATCGGGTGATGGAACCAATTTATCTTTGAAGACTTATTCAAAAATGGCCAAAAACCATGATAGAAATAGCGCTTATTACTGGCCTTATTCTATTTGTTTTCTTGTATTGGAACTGGGATAAAGTTCAGCAATTCAGGTGGCAAAAAAAATATCAAAACCAAGCATTGAGTGGATCTGACAAGCAGGTGTTACTAAAGTACATGCCTATCTATCGCAATATGACAGATGCCGACCGTGAGCAGTTAGAAAAGCATATTGTCTGGTTTCTGGGAGAAAAGCGCGTACTTGGTAGAGATGGGTTAGTGGTATCACGGCTGATGTGTTTAATTATCGCGGCAGATGCGTGCTTACTCGTGCTCAAGCAAGCTTGGCCACTGTATCCCAACGTCAAAGAAGTTTTACTATATCCAAGTAGCTATTATGCCCCGCAAACCTCAAGAGATGGTGCCGGCTTGGTCAGCTTTCATCAAACGGTTCGTCAAGGAGAGTCTTGGCCTGGAGGTACTTTAGTGTTGAGTTGGCACGATGTACTTGAGGGAAATAGATTACCTGAAGATGGTCATAACTTAGTCTTTCATGAATTTGCCCATCAATTGGATCAGCAGACCGGTGTAACCAATGGAACACCCATATTGCCAGCAAAGGTAAGCTATCAGGATTGGGGCAGGGTATTATCGAAGGCGTACCAGCACTTAAAAATGCAGCTGTCCTACAATATGCCTCATGCTATTCATTCATACGGTGCAACAAATGAAGCGGAGTTTTTCGCCGTGGTAACGGAAACATTTATTGAAAAACCCTATGAACTCAAACAGGAAAACCCAGAGCTATACAATTTGTTAAAAGACTACTATCAGTTTGAGCCAAGGGACTGGCAACGATATTAAAGCACTTATACCAATTTGACTTAATACTTGCTCAATTTGAAGGAGTAAATCTGACGCTAACAGCGTTAAAAATTTCTTATTTAGAACGACTAAATAGCAAAATCTTTGTCTTGTTATCGACAAGATTTTCTCGCCTCAAAATAGACCACTTAATTAAGAAAATTGGTATTAAATAAAAAAACCGCTCAACTGAGCGGTTTTTCTTAAGAGCGTCGATTAAGAAAAGCTAATTTCTTTTCTTTCGCGTCGGTCTCTTCTTTGACCTTCTGAGCGACGTTTATCACCGCCGCCACTACGAGGGTCTTTGAAGCTGCGCTTACGATCTCTTGACTCTTCACCTCTGCCCTGACCTTGATCGGCTGGGTGGGTGCTCTTGGTCATGTTCATAGGGCGTTGGCAAATATGAACGCTCTTGAAGTGGCTAAGTACGTCAGCTGGCATGTTTTGTGGTAATTGTACCGTACTGTGTTCGTTGAACAGACGGATTTCACCAATGAACTTGCTAGAGATATCTGCTTCGTTCGCAATAGCACCAACAATGTTCTTAACTTGAACACCATGCTCACGACCCACTTCGATACGGTAAGTGTCCATAGGGCCTGCTGCGCGATCACGGCTACGAGATTTGCGTTCACCACGCTCGCCACGGTTACCGTCTCTATCTCGGCGGTCGCCGCGACGATCATCGCGCTCTCTACGCTCACGTTGTTGAATTTGAATATCTTCAACTTTTAGTGGTGTCTGTTGCTGTGCAAGACACAATAGCGCTGCTGCTAAGTCTTCTTGGCTCAGCTCTAGCTTTTGAGCAAGGCCTGAAGCCACTTTTGAGAAGAACTCAATGTCTTTGTGCTCAAGCGCTGCAGAAATCTTTGTCTCTAATGCACCAATACGCTTTTCTTCAACTACTTTTGCACTTGGTAATTCAACCTGTGCGATATCTGAGCGCGTATGACGCATGATGTTCTTAAGTAAATAGCGCTCGTTGTTCTTAACGAACAAGATTGCCTTACCTTGGCGACCAGCACGGCCTGTACGACCAATACGGTGAACATAAGCTTCACAGTCTTGTGGGATATCGTAGTTAACAACAAGGCTTAGACGCTCTACGTCAAGGCCACGTGCAGCAACGTCAGTTGCGATAACGATATCTAGTAAGCCATTTTTAAGGCGGTCTACTGTGCGCTCACGTGCTTGTTGGTTCATGTCACCATTAAGCGGTGCTGCTGAGAAACCTTCACGCTCTAGTAACTCTGCAAGCTGAACAGTGTCATTACGTGTACGTACGAACACGATAGCACCGTCGTAATCTTCCGCTTCTAAGAAACGTACGATTGCTTTGTTCTTGTGTGCTGTTGCACGCCAGTAAACTTGCTCGATCGTAGATACTGTAGAGTTACGCGGAGTGATCTTAACTTGTTCGGCGTTGTCTAAATACTTATTACAGATTGATTGGATCTGCTTAGGCATAGTCGCAGAGAACAAGCAAGTTTGCTTCTCTTCTGGTGTTTTTTCCATGATGCTTTCAACATCATCGATAAAGCCCATGCGTAGCATTTCATCTGCTTCATCAAGTACAAGCGCATTAAGACCTGAAAGATCAATGGTCTTGCGGTTGATGTGGTCAATCAAACGGCCTGGTGTAGCCACAATAATTTGGGCACCACGACGTAGAGCACTTAGCTGAATGCCATAGCTTTGACCACCATAAAGCGCGAGTACTTCAACGCCTTTAGTATATTTAGCATATTGCTGAAATGCTTCAGCAACTTGAATAGCCAGCTCACGCGTCGGCGTAAGCACAAGAATTTGCGGTTGTTTAACGGATGCGTCTATTTGGTTTAACAATGGCAGTGCAAATGCTGCCGTTTTACCTGTACCCGTCTGCGCTAGTCCCAGTACGTCTTTTCTTTCTAGCAATAACGGTATACATTGAGCTTGGATCTCAGAAGGTGTTTTATATCCTTGCTCTTCGACTGCTTTTAAGATTGCAGGAGAAAGGTCTAAAGATTCAAACGTAACTGGTTCTGACATTAATGCGCCTCAACTATTTTAAAGAGGCGCGCATTGTACAGGAAAGCCACAGCAAATGCTTGCATAAAATCACACTATTTTATATGTGACTGATATTGGTTAAAATTTAACCTAATCAAGTTTGCAAAGTTTATTGATAAAGGCCTAAATTGGCTTTTGCGTATGCTTCAAACTCGGTAAAGCCACCGATATGATCTTGATCGATAAATATTTGAGGTACAGTGGGGCAAGGTTTACCAGCTGACTTCTCTAAGTCGGCTTTGCTCACGCCTTCTTTAATAATGTCGACATAGCGGAAGTTAAAATCATCGCGTTCTTGTGTTAATCGTTCTGCAACTTCTTTAGCTCGAACGCAAAAAGGGCAACCTTCACGACCAAAAATAACAGTAAACATATTCTTTCTCCTCTAATTGAATGACTACAGTATAGAGGAAGCATCCTGAAGGTAAATTGTATTAAAGTGATAGTGCTAATCTAAAAAATCGATTAGCTTCTATAAACCGTTTTAATGAGGTGAAAACCAAATTTAGTTTTTACCGGACCATGTACTTCAAATAACGGCTTTTTGAAGACCACATCGTCAAAGGCCTTTACCATATCTCCTTTATTGAACTCGCCTAGGTCACCACCACGCTTTTTTGAAGGGCAGAGGGAATGTTGTTTAGCCAACTTGCCAAAGTCAGCACCTTTGGCAAGTTTGGCTTTAATCGCTAAACACTCTTTTTCGGTTTTGACTAGGATGTGATAGGCGCACGCTTTAGGCATGAAAAGACTCTCATTGTAAAAATAAAAGCGATCATGCAGGGCTTGTGCGCCTGTGGCAAGTTAAAATGTTACACTAAAGCCGATAGAGGGGCGCATTTCAAAGTCATCATTTTCCTCTTCGATTACTAAGTCGTTGACTGAATTAACTTTGTCATAGTCAAGGTCGACATAGGCGGTGTTGTCTTGTCCGTATGCGTTCATTAGCTCTAAGATGAGTTTGCCATCAAGGCCAAATAATGTCGTTTTACGCTCAAAGCGAATATCGAGGCGGTGATAAGTGTCAAAGCGCTCTGAAAATGGGTCGCCATACACGGGCAAATAGCGGTTCGCAAATTCAGGGTTCTCTTTTACTCCCACAATCGGGGTGTAGGCTTGACCGCTGCGAGCGGTAAAGTTAAAGCCTCCAGACCACTTTTCGCCAAAGTCATAATGAAGCACGGCATTAAGAATAAAAGGGGTATCGGCATAGTAGTCACGCTTAATGCCGGTTAACTCATCCTCACGCTCACTTTTTGCGAGACTGACAGCAACCCAACCATACCAGTCATCGGTTTTGTTTTTGTTAACAATAAAATCAACACCGTACGCTGTACCGGAAGTCCCATTGATGTAGTTTACTTGAGATAAAGGAGCACTTTTAGGCAGGTCGTCCATGGTCTTATAATAGGTCTCAATGGAGTATGACCATTCATCTTTAAGTTCCTGCTTGAAGCCTAAGGTATAGTGCGTTGAACGTTGGGCTTCGAGGTCTGGGTTACCAACTACAGGCAAAATATATTCAAGGTCTTGAATGCGGCTGTAGGTGCCTGCCTTGGCTGAGATCACTGTGTCATCGTTATAGAAGTAATTGAGCGCAAGACGTGGATGGACAATGGTCTCATCACTGTAGTCATAATATTCGCCTACTATTCCTAATTCACTTTGCCATTTTGGGGAAAACTGCCAAACGTGATTAAGCCCAATAAAGGCAGAATCTGTTCCAGCACTCGATGTGCCCTTAATTCTTTCACCTTTATTTAGGTCGCAGTCGGGGTCAAACTCGGTGCAAACATAATTAAAAGCGTCGTAGCGGTAAGTGGACTTTTTGTCGTAATAGCCAGCATCTGCTATTAGGCGATGCTCTTTATGAAGCTTATAATTCGCGCGAATTTTATAGCTGAGCTGCTCTTCTTCAAAATTTTCAAAGTAGCCATCAGATAGCGTCGCACGCTGCCCATATCGCATTATGGCTTTATGATTCAGATACCCCACCCCAGCACGAATGTGTAGATCTTTAGCGTAATGATCCCACAGTATGTTCTGGCTGTTGAATTTGCGAGTGTAGCGAGCGTCACCTTGGTACTCTGGGGTTTTAAGAGCAAGGTGTGATGCACCTGAAAACCCAGCGGCTACAGAGTCCTCCGCACCATTGATATTTATTGAAATCGAATTATTTGCGTTAATATCCCACAACCATTTAGCTTGATAATCGTGATCATCAGGTGGATCGTTAATGATTACTCCCGTCGGTTTGCCATCATCGTCCTCCAGCTCTTCGCCATCATTGAAAAAAAGCGGTAGGGTACTTTTTCTGGCTGAGACATAGAATGCAGAATTTTCCGTTGCTTTACCTTCAACGAAGATACCAGCGTTAAACATGGTTAAATCTAGTGTGGTGGCAATATCTTGGTATTTTGGGTTACGAAGCGTGACGTCAAATACTGCCCCTGTGGCATTACTGTAACTGGTACCAAAGCCAGCTGAATTTAATTGAAAGTCTTGGATAGTATTGCGGTTGAAAATGGAGCTGCCAAAATCATGAAAAATATACCCAGCAGGCATAAAGTCCACTTCAAAGATATTATCATCAGGTGAAGAGCCCCGCACCGCAGGTGCGCCCATAGAGCCACCAGCAGCGACCACACCAGGTAAGGCAAATGCTGCCCTGAGAGGGTCGCCCATGGCTCCTGGCATATCTACAAGTTTTTGTGCATCTTCGGTAATTTCTGAAATAACGGAGCTGCGTTTGTAGATAACTTCAATGTGTTCAATTTTATTTTCCTGTGCTACTGCGCTATTTGCGAGGGTAGTGCAGAGCACCAGGAGTGAAATTTTGCTGAGCGTAAAGTGTGGCGCATGGCGCATGGTAGGCTTCCTATTCATCCTTTGTTAAGATGTGCTTTAGCCTAAATGAAATAAATGTTGATTAGCTTCAGAGAGTTGTAATTAACTGTAAGAGGCTTGCCGCAGTTTCTTACAATCTCGCTCGGATCCCTATCTCAGAAGAGTAGCCAACAGAGCGCTCGGTGATCATAAAATTTTCATCAAGTACATAATACGTAGGGTAAGCCTGTACTTTATAGTCTGTTGCTGTGGCCTGATCACCGAGTAACACGGGCATCTCTAATTGTAGGTCGCTGACAAACTTTGTTACTTCTTCAGTCGAGCGATAATCCAGTGCAATCGCTACCGCTTTGACTTTGCCTTGCTGATGTAATTTGTCAATATTCGGCATGCTCACCCGACATACGCCACACCAAGGTGCAAAAAAATACACGACGCTTTGTTGCCCTTTGAGTTGAATAGAGGAGTAAGTTTGCTTGGACTGTAACATGGGAAGATGAAATGGCGGTGCCATTTGCGCTCCTGAGTCGGGCAGCATGTTTCTTTCTTGGTAGGTGGAAACGGCGAAAAACACCAGCACAATGACGAAAGCTTGGCCAAGTAGTTTGAGCATATACATGATCCCATGATAACAACATACGACAATAAAGACCGCAGTGTAGCGACCTTTATTGCATAGGACCAACGTTTTGGGGTTAACCGTAAGGGTTATCGCCCAGATAGCGTTTTGCTTTTTGGTCTTTCAATTTAGCTAAGTCAACGAGTACCAGACCATCGATACAGTTATTAAAGTCGGGATCTATACTAAAGCTCAGAAAGTTGACCCCTTGCGCTTCGCACAGCTCAGTATACTGTTTAAATAAGGTCGGTACTTGCGCGCCCATATTCGCGAGAATATGTTTGAGCTCAGCAAAGTCCTCTTTAATATCACTGCCACAAAATATTTGCTGATAGCGTGTAAGTTGATCGCTAGTTAGTTTCATCTCATTGTTAGGCGTGGCGATGCCCTCTAAATTGCAGAAGTAATGTTGGTAGTGATATACCAGCATCGCTTTGGCTTCATCAGGTAACGCATTTGATAAGCTTACCGCACCGAACATGTAGCGGTGCTCAGGGTAACGCTTAACAAATGCACCAATGCCATACCAAAGATAATCTAAGCTCTTTCGTCCCCAATATTTTGGCTGTACAAAACTGCGACCAAGCTCTAGCCCTTTTTCAAAATAAGGAGTCATGGCTTCGCTATATGAGAATAGACTGTCTGTATAAAGTCCTGCTTGACCATGCTCTTCTATCACGTGTTTAGCGCTGGCAAGGCGATAAGCACCAACGAGTTCGAGTTGTTTTGTATCCCATAACAACAAGTGGTGGTAGTGCATATCGTATTTATCGATATCACGACGATTTCCACTCCCTTCTCCTACTGCTCTGAACGCGATTTCTCTTAAGCGCCCAAGTTCCCTAAATACCACTGAGCTACCAGTATAGCGATAGACATATATTTGCATCCCGTCGGGGGTTTCTCCTATACATTCACAGGCTTCCACCGCCTTTTTAAGCTCTTTACGATTTTCTGGCATTGCAATCGGCGTTTGAGTTTTGAGTGGAAGGGGCTTTTTACTCGCTAGCCGATAAAGCTGCTTACGGATCAGTGCGACAATTTCTTTGTCTTTGAGATTGTCAATTAGGTAAGAGTCTGGGGGGATGCTTGCACCTATTTCAAATTCTAATGACTTTTGCCTTTGTTTAAACATCTCTTTTACTAGTAGTAAGCTGGCTAAAGGCTTATAAATCATGCTTGTGCCGTAAAACAGCGGGCTGTTTTTAGCTTTAATAAAAATAGGTAAAATGGGACAATTGGCTTTTTTAGCCATGCGCAGAAAGCCTGAGTTCCACTTACAGTCTTTAATGCCTGTTGGGCTCAAACGAGAAACTTCCCCTGCTGGGAAAATAAGTAGTGCTCCTTCAGACTTTAGGTGGTTTTGGATATTTGCAAGCTCTTGCTTTTTACTGGCACCAGAGAGGTTATCCACGGGCAAGAGTAGGGGGTGCATTGGTGTAACCGACATCAGCATACGATTTGCAACCACTTTAAGATCTGGCCGTATCTGGGCAAGTACTTTTATTAGGGCAAGGGCATCCAAAGAGCCAATCGGATGATTTGCAACTATTACGACAGCGTCTTCGCTGGGAATGTGCTCAATTTGTTTTGGTTTAAAGCGAGCATCGAAATCTAATTCATCGAGGACTTGTTCAACGAACTCGAGACCCTCAAGGTGAGGGTATGTGTCGGCAAAAGCGACAAATTCTTGCTCATGTAATAAGTAACCAAGTCCTTTTTTTACTAAACCTTTTACCTTAGGGGAGTTTTCAAGTTGCGGAAGATTTGCTTCAATGACTTTATCTACACTGATCATTTTTCATCACCTGTTGGCGCTTTTTTGCAAGAGTAAAAACTATTAATGACAAGCATGTTGCATTGGTATGTCATTTACTTTGCAGTGATAGTGTGTAATAACAAAAAGGAATCATATGGCTTTACTTATCTGTGTTACTGGACGCAACAATGACAAATTAATCGCTAAACTGAGCGAGCTTTTGCCAAAACAAACGATACTCCAATGGCCTGTTGATGATGCAAGCTTACTAGCGAAGGTTGAGTTTGTTTTGGCATGGAATGCGCCTGAGGTATTATGGTCGCAGCTGCCTAATCTAAAAGTGGTGCATTCCTATGGTGCAGGCATTGATAGTATTCCGGTACAACTATTACCACCGCACGTAGAGGTTGCACGTATTGTTGATCCAAACCTAGCTGATGATATGGCCGAATATGTGCTTGGTCACATTTTGAGTCACAAACTCGGTATCAATATGTATCTTAAGCAACAGGCTCAACAAGCGTGGAAGCCCTGTAGAGCCAAGTCAGGCAGAACGGTAGGTATTATGGGAATGGGTCAGCTTGGCTTAGCTGTGGCTGATAAACTGAATGCTAATCGATTTACCGTAAAGGGGTGGTCGAACTCGGTGAAAAGCCTTGAAGGGATAATACATTTTTGCGGTGACGCTGAGCTTGGTGCATTTTTACAGGATTTAGATTATCTCGTCTGTTTATTGCCACTTACGGAACAAACAAAAGGTATCCTCAATGCCAAAGTTTTTGCTGCCTCTCCTGCTCATTGCGTACTAATTAACGTTGCTCGAGGTCTGCACTTAAATGAGGCGGATTTACTTACAGCTATCACTCAAGAGACTTTTGGTGGAGCTGTTTTAGACGTATTTGAAACAGAGCCTTTGCCAACAGGGCATGCTTTTTGGTCACATCCTAACATTACCGTGACTCCTCACGTTGCTGCATTAACAAGTTTATCTACAGCTGCACTGCAAATTGCAAATAACTATCTTGCGATGACAGAGGGTAGGGAGTTAATGCACATAGTGCAAAAGAAAAAGGGCTACTAGAGAGCTTGAAGGCACGGATAACACTGTATAAAAAAACATCTTGAGAGTTTATGAATGATGCATTAATTTAACAAAAAAACAATAATAAAAAGGTCTAGTCCATGAAGCAAAGTCAAGGTGGCGCGAAACTATCAATAGTCGTCGTTTCGGTTATTTTGTTAGGGGTATCTGCGTGGTTTAATCAAGCAGGTGCCAGTGAGCTTCAAAGAGAGACTGTTACCTTGGGAAAATGACAGAGATGAGGAACAGCATCTGTCTCAGAGGCAAATAGCCGAAGCACTTCGGCTATTTGGGCTTTAGCGCTTGGCGTGACGCTCTCTGTTTTCTTGTTTCTTTTCGTCGCTCTTTCTGAGTAGTACATAAGTAGAACCACTGCCGCCGTGACATTTTAAAGCAGAATGAAAGGCCAGCACTTGTGGAATTTCTTGCAGCCATTTGTTGGTGTAGCTCTTTAACACGGCTGGAAATGGCTTGCTGTTTAAACCGATCCCGTGTCTTATCAATAACACTCGAATGCTTTTCGTATGACAGTCAGTAACGAAATTAAATAAAGCTTGGCGAGCCTCATGAAATGGCTTGCCATGTAGATCTAAAGTCGCATCAATTTGGTACTTACCTAATCTAAGATTTTTATAAACCCCATCCTGCACCCCACTTTTTTTGAATGCGAGCAGGTCATGAGGGTCGAGAAGATCAACATATTCTGTAGAGAGGTAGTTGGGATCGAACTCAAGTTCTTGCTCTGCTGCCTTTCGTTTTGCGAGTTGTGAAATGGTAGGTTCGTTTTTGATACGGCGCAGTTGTGCTTTTTTATCTTGGGCGAGCGGAGTTACGTCGCCCATGGATGCCAAAAATAGCTCTTCATCAGTCATGGCCATACTGCTTCTCCATTAACAAGCAATGATAGCCATGATTTTAGCGCACCAAATTAAATTATGGAACTAGTCGCTGGGAACTAGTCGCTAGGAACTAGTGAACTTCTAGTTGACCGAAAGTATAGACTTTAAAAAGATAAAATGTATTTATCAGAATCAGGCTAAGGTTAGAAATCACACTAGTGTTCATCAGATCAAGGCTAAACGAGATAAAAAGTACGCCACATGCGCACACAGCAGCTACTCTTAGTAGCGTTTTATGGTTAATAAAAAAGGCGCCAAAACCTAAAGTCAGTAATACTAAGTTAAGTAGCCAGTCGAGCTCGTTTGCCATTGTCTGTTTGGTTCTCCAAATATGTCTAAAGGATCGCCATTATGGTGATCAATAATGCTTCATTCAACTGATAAATTTTATAATTATCGCATTAGAAATTTTTATGGATTAATGTCTGCTGAATAGTTATGTACACAATTTTGCATAAGTCGTGCTGAAAGTATTATTAGGTGTAAGTGGCTGAGCAAGGATAACGTGTGGATTTGCTTTTATGGCTATGATTGTAATGGAAAAAACTTTTTATCAGCGTGGATTAATATATGAATATATATACTAAGGTTTAATTACGAGAGTGTATTACAGAACCCTGAAGCGTGATCAGAACAAGCTGAGCGCTATAAAAAATAATTAAGGAAAGGCAATGAAAATGCTCAAGTACTATTTGTTAGCTAGCTGCGTACTGGCTGCGCTGACAATATACAGTTTGGGATCATGGCTAATGCTACCATTAGCTTGGTTTACTGTGTCAGTGTCGTTAGTCACTTTTGCTTATGCGACGAACTATCCACATATATTTAGAAAGCATGGAACAGGAACTATTCCATGGTATGTCACTTGGCTTTTCTGGCCTTATCTTGGTTTTGTGCACTTGTATAATGCAATAGAGCGCGGCAGGGATGTTGTAGATACATTTCAACCGCTAACAGAAGATCTTTTTGTTGCTTGTCGACTTTTCCCAAGTGATGTGGATATGCTCAAAGCGGAGGGTATAGAAGCAATTTTAGATGTAACAGCCGAATTCGACGGCTTAAACTGGTCGGCAGAGCAACAAGGGTTACACTACTTAAATATTCCTGTGCTCGATCATCAAGTACCAACACCAGAGCAATTAGCTCACGCAATGGCATGGATAGAGGCGCAACATAAACTCAATCGTAAAGTTGTGGTGCATTGTGCGCTTGGTCGTGGCCGCTCAGTGTTTTTTTGTACGGCATATTTGTTGTTGACCAACCCACAATATAGTGTTCGTGAAGCTTTAGAAAAAATTCAAAACCAACGGGAAACTGCGCGATTAAACAAGCAGCAACTAAGGGGGCTGACAAAGCTCCATCAAAACAAAAACTTCTCTCATGAGTTAAGTGCAGTGTTAATTGTTAACCCTGTATCGGGCTCAGGAAAATGGTCTGAATACGAAAATGAGATAGTTGGCATGCTGACTGAAAAATATCGCCTGTCGATTAGTCTTACAGAAAAAGACACTGATGTTTCAGTGCTTGCCCAACATTTGGTGTCACAGGTTCAACCCCACATTGTTATTGCAGGCGGTGGAGATGGAACATTAGCCAGTGTCGCTCATGGTATATATCAACAAGACACCTTGTTTGGCATTCTACCACTTGGCACCGCAAATTCTTTGGCAACCGTGTTACTTGGTCCGATGTCAAAGCTTGACCCTGTTAATCAATCGTGTGAAGCCATTTTAGCGGGCAAAACCAAAGCGATTGATATCATGCACTGTAATGGCAGAGCCGCCCTATTAGTTGCTGCAGTTGGTTTTGGTCAGGAAATGATCGAAAGAGCAAGCCGCGAGGAAAAGAATCACTCGGGTCAACTGGCGTACATTCGTGGTTTGTGGCAAGCCGTCAGCGAAAATAAACCCTTTGAATGTCAAGTGAGTTTTGATGGTGGTGAGCACTTTACGATGAAGTGTGTTAGTTTAGTCATTGCTAATGCCGCGCCAAAAACGACAATACTCGCTCAGGGTCATGGCGAGCCTATTTACGATGATGGTCTGTTAGATGTTACTATTTTACCTGCTGAGCCCTCAGGCGCTCAGAATTTAACTGTTGCTGAGCTTATTCTTCCAAAATTAGATGACGCATCATCTAATATACGCACAGCTCAGTGTGAAAAAATAAATATTGCATTTGCGACGGATCAGCATTATGCACTCGATGGCGAAATATTAAGTGCAAAAGACATTGAGATTAAGATCCAGAAGCATGCGCTAGACGTGGCAGTGCCTTAGGCAGCTAGAAACGTGAATTTTTGTTAAAAGGGACTCAACCAGCCCGTGGATATATGAAATATTACACTCTAGAAAGGCTGCATTTAGCTAGTAATGCCAGTCATCAATAGAATATAAAAACTCTTTCAGAAAAGTGTTCATTAGAATTGATCAAAACACTGTGTAATGACCTTAATCAATTCTACATTGTTTAAATTACATTCTTTCTTGAAATAATAAAGTATTGGGTAATACTAAAACTTAGTATTGCCCAATAAGAAAATGTCGATGTTAAATAGGTTTTCAGTTAAAAGCAGGTTGTTGTCGCTTTCAGGCATTCCCGCTATATTTTTTATATTTGCCACCATTTTTACAATCGCTACCCTTTCAAACCTAACCAGTTACATTGACCGCATATATGACGATAGAGTTGTGCCATTAAAGCAGATAAAAGTGGTTTCTGATAATTACGCGGTCGTGATTGTGGATACCTTTCATAAGTTAAGGGGCCAACAACTGTCTGACCGCGCCGCGCTTGAACAAATAGAAGCAGCTAAAAATACGGCGCAGGGTGAATGGAAAAACTACCTTCAAACAGGATTAACAAAGCAGGAGCGAGATTTAGTTAGTGCGTCTGAAAAGGCAGAGCAAGTGGTTGAGAGATTACTCGACGATTACATCGCCAGGGTCAGAGCAAACACCTTTAACTCAATCCCCTATGATGTATTTATCCATGACTTGTACGCAGCGTTTGATCCATTAAGTGAAAGCTATAATGCGTTAATTGAACTACAGCTCACAGAAGCAGATAGTTTACGTAGTATGGGACGTGCTGAAGCGGATGCCACAAAGGCCGCTATGCTCATCTCCTCCGTTGCCATTATTGTTATGATGTTAACGATAGGAATGCTGATTTTTAAAT
Organism: Pseudoalteromonas sp. McH1-7; assembly: GCF_013366255.1. Taxonomy (NCBI): domain Bacteria; kingdom Pseudomonadati; phylum Pseudomonadota; class Gammaproteobacteria; order Alteromonadales; family Pseudoalteromonadaceae; genus Pseudoalteromonas; species Pseudoalteromonas sp. McH1-7. Next base: position 113,837 of record NZ_JABWPQ010000013.1, read on the forward strand.
CCATTAATAAGCCACTTACGCGGCTACGGATGCGCATAGGCAACATTGCCAGAGATGCCGATTTGACTCAGAGGGTCATTGTTGAAGGAAACGATGAATTGAGTGAAATTGGGCGCGATTTTAACAGTATGATTTCCAGCTTACATGACTTAGTTAAAAGTTTAGTCACTATGGTAAATAGTTTGTCCAAGACGGCTTGTGAACTGAACACAATCAGTCAATCTATGGTAGGGACATCGCAGCAGCAGGAACAACAAACGGTAATGATTGCAACCGCGACCACTCAAATGAGCAGTGCTATTCAAGAGGTTGCACACAGTGCAATGAACACGGCGAATAAAGCTGAAGTCTCAGGAGAGTTGGCAAAACAAGGTGTTGGGGTTATCTCACAAAATATTCAAACCATCGAAAAGCTTGCTGGTGAAGTTGGAGACAATGCACAACTAATAAAGGCACTGAATGATCAATCAAACGAAATCAATCAAGTGGTATTAATGATCCAAGGCGTCGCAGAACAAACCAATTTACTGGCATTAAATGCAGCGATTGAAGCGGCTAGGGCAGGTGAATCAGGCCGTGGATTTGCTGTGGTGGCTGATGAAGTGAGGCAGCTTGCACATAACACTCAAAAAGCGACTGAATCTATAAGAGAGATGATCTCAAAGCTGCAAGGTACAGCGCAACACGCAGTATCTTCAATGGAAGGAGCACAAAGTAGTGCTGCATCAGGAGTCAATCGAGCCAATGAGTCAGCAAAACTCATGGCAGAGATTAATCAAGCGGTAGATGAAATTGTTGGTATGAATATTCAGGTTTCGACTGCTACAGAAGAGCAGACCACGGTGGTTGCCGAAATTAGTGAGAATATTAACGATTTCAGCAGTAGCATTTCTGAAATTACCAACAGTGCAAAAAGTAATGCTGATGTCAGCAACCATCTTCAGGCTTTATCGGAGCGCCTTAATAAGCAAGTTTCCGTTTTTAAGGTGTAATTCCGATTAGTCTTAATACTTATACCAATTAGACTTAATATTTGCTCAATTTGAAAGAGTAAATCTATATTACTGTTACAGACATAAAAAAACCTCGACAGAGCGAGGTTTTTTTATTCATGATATGTGCAAACCAGTTACACAACACCACGAGGTAGGCGGCAGTCATGGTCTTTTGCAGCAAGCTCTGCAATCCACTGTTCTTCCGCTTTAAAGCCTTCTTCGTTTTCTTTAACGACAGCAAAGCTTACTGATTTTACAGCTGCTTTAGGGGCCTTTTTAGTCGTTTTCGCTTTTTTAGCAGGCGCCTGCGTCGTCTCACTTGCTACAGCTGACCCTGAAGTTAGCTCTTCGGTTAATGCCGCTACCTCTGCAAGGCGCATGTTTTTGCCGCCATCGATGCTATACCAACCTGGTTTCGCAGTGATTTCAGGCTTTTTGCCATGTGCAGCTTCGTACGCAGCTTCGAAAGCGCTTAGTACTTCAGTTTTATCTAGTTTACTCATCGTAGATCCTAGTCGTGTTGTACGCGGATACGCGGGTTAAGATTAAACTCTATTTATACCCATATTTGCGTGAATTTTCAATTTTTTACGTTTTTCAGCGCCAATTTATCGGGATTTAGCCTTGTTTTGTTGCCTTTTTCGTCATTTAGAGTGCTTCTGGGTCAATCGTGCGTCGAATAGCTATCCATACTTTGCCAACCTGTTCATGCCAAACTCTAGTTACGACTTCGAGTGCGGTATGGTTGGCGATAAACTGTCGACTCCATGGATGCTGAGCAAAATTATAAAATTCTGTCGGTGCAGGGATGGTCTCAACCCCTTGAGCGTTGAAAAGATCCATCGCTCGTTGCATATGTGTAGCTGAGGTGACAAGTGCTACATTGTAATCAATTAACATAGGTGCGAGCATTTTGGCTTCGTCGGCGGTGTCTTTTGGATTTGGGTTCTGTTTTATCCTCGAAGTTTCAATACCTAGGCTTTGAGCTGTCTTGGCCATTAACCCTGCGCTAGTGGCATGACCATAGCCATACCCTGAAACAAATAGGTGTGCACTAGGGTAGAGATTCGCTAAACGCACACCTTCAACTAAGCGAGCAAGGCTACAACCGCCAAGTTGTGCATTACTAGGTAATGATTGATTTGGATATAAATCGCAACCCAGCACGACAATTTTGTCGATACTTTGATGTTTTCTTGGGTCAAGCGCGGTGAGCATTTGAGCATCTGTCTCGATAATTTTCTGTGCTACATAAGGAGTAGATAAACTCCAAATAGACAGTAAGCTCAGCCAACAAAAAATGTATGGTGCTTTTCGAGTTTTTGCGACAAACAGCAATAAGCCCATCAACAGAATTAAAGACAAAGGTAATGGCATGAGTAGTTGACCGAGAACCTTTTTCACTTCAAACATGGAAAATCCTTGTGCTAGCATGTGTAACTTAAGGGTATGCTAGCATGAGAAGAGGGTTCTAGAAATCAATCACATCATATTTACAGCCGTCGCTTCTGCGCCTATTTAAAAACGCCCAGCTACGGCTACGAGACTTTCGACCGCTATGACAGAGCAAAAAAGCAAACGAGCGCGCAACTATTTATCGTGCGGTTGTTTTTCTGCATGTGTTCAAAAAGTGCCGATATACAGGATTGTCTTTCATGCTTTTTTTCATGGCCAAATACATTGGGCGGCTCAGTCCAAGCGCACCAAGTGGAATTGACTTAATTAGCCCCTGACTTTCGTATGGCGTTACCAACCAATCAGGTAACGCGGCAACTCCCATTCCAGCACTGACAAGCTGAAAAATAAGTAGTCCTTGATCTACGTTTTTGAGTGTACCGTCAAAGCGAGCGTTTTGAATAAAGTGCTTAAAAATGTCTTGCCTTTCACGAGGTATGGGATAAGAGATGATAGTTTCATCTTTTAAATCTAGCGCGGTCACATAGGCTTTTTTGGCAAGCTCATGATCTGGTGCGACAATTAACTTTAACTTAAAGTCGAATAAATGCGCATACTCTAGTTTTTCTGGTTCACGAATATCAGAGGTAAGTACCAAATCAAGTTCATCATCCATGAGATCTGGAATTGCGTCGTAGCTAAATCCACGCTCGTAATCCACTTTAATATCAGGCCAAAACGTATTGAACTCTTTTATCGTGGGCAATAGCCAGTGAAAACAAGCATGGCATTCGACGCTGAGCCTTAGCTGTGAAATCGGTTGATTCAGGCTTTCTTTTAGACGGCATTTAGTAGCTTCAACTTTTGGCAATACCTCATTTGCAAGTTCTAGCAACAACATACCTTGAGGTGTAAATCGCACCGGTTGGGTCTTTCGCTCGAATAGTTGACAGTCAAGTTTGCTCTCGAGATCTTTGATCTGATGAGATAAAGCAGATTGAGTCAGGAAAAGCTCTCGTGCTGTATTCACAAGAGAACCAGTTTCTTTCAAGGTGGAGATAGTTTTTAGGTGCTTTATATCAATCATTATCAACAGTTCTCATATTTGAAGTGAGTAAATCTCAGCTTTACTCAATATTACGATTCTATTTATTTATTATCAATGTCTAGACGTCTAAATACCTATGGTGAATTGTTCAAAAATTCACAAATCCACTATAACACTAAAAATGACAGCGTTGTCACCAATTCTGTAAAAAAATTGCAAAAAATTATAGTTTAGTTTTATTCATATAATGAAAGTCAAATTTTCTCCAAACCTTTGGTACGTTAATCAAAGGTTTGGCTTAAAGATGAACGAGCTGGTTGTTTTTAAATTTTGCCTATGTTTTCAGAGTAGCTAAAAACAAAAGCCATCGCTTGATCTGCTGGCAGCGGTTGAGAAACAATAAACCCTTGGCCAAACTGACAGCCTTTTTGTTTCAATAACTGCCATTGTGTCTGCTGCTCTATGCCCTCAGCAACCACAGTTAAATTGAGTGATTGAGCAAGCTTTAAAATTGCATCTACGAGTGGGTTTTCTTTTTCAGTGAGCTGATCAATAAAGCTTTTATCTATTTTTAGCACGTGTATAGGTAATTGATGTAAATAACCAAGTGCTGAATATCCGGTACCAAAGTCATCTAGATAAAGCTTGACGCCAAGGGAAGCCAGTCCATGGATTATTTTTGTCGCTAGCGCTAAATTAGCGATAAGCCCTGACTCTGTGATCTCCAAACATAGTGAGCCAGAATGCAGCTCATAACGTTGATAAAGCTCTCTGATTGTATCTACAAACTCTAGGCTGGCAAAATGCCGAGAAGAGACATTGACGGTAACTCGTATCGGCGGTTGACCTTGATCTTTCCAGCGCTTTAATTGTGCTGCAGCTAGGGTTAGAAGGTGCAAGTCCAGCTCGATGATTTGCCCGGTTTGCTCTGCTATTTGAATAAAGGTATCAGGAGAAACAAGGCCATTTTTTGGGTGAAACCATCGGACTAATGCCTCGAAACCAACAATCGCTCCGGTGTTGAGTGAAAATATCGGTTGGTAGTACAAAGCAAATTCGTTATTTTTAATGCCATGCTGGAGATCATTTTCTATATCTGCTTGTTGTTTCAGGCGTTTACGCATCGCGTTATTAAAATAACACACTTGTCCTCGTCCTGAGGACTTAGCCTCATACATAGCTGCATCAGCTTGCTGCAATAGGTTGATTGCGCTATCAGAGTCTTTGTCGGTAAAGGCAACACCTATACTTGCTGATGCCTGTAGCACATGACCGTCGATATGTAGGGGCTTGGTAATTGCTTTGGTGATCCTATCAAGGAGGACACTCACTTGCTTTTTATCCGACACATTTTCTAAAAAAATTGCAAATTCATCGCCACCAAGGCGAGCAAATGTATCTGTTTTACGAATACAAGTACCAACTTTTTCCACAATCGCAATTAAGAAGTGATCACCAACATCATGCCCAAGCGAATCATTGATACTTTTAAACCTATCTAAATCTAGATAAATAAGGCAGTGCATGTGAGAAGATGAGCCTCGAGCGAGTCGTAAAATAGCATGTTTTATCCGCTCTAATAGCAGGTATCGATTCGCCAGACTTGTTAAGTCGTCATGTAGCGCGCGGTGTTCAAGTGCTTGCCTTGATAATTGCCGGTCAATTGCCATGCTGACTTGACGGCTTATATAAGTCAAAATAGAAAGGTCGTGGTTGACGAAGGCGTGGTCATTGTCATAACTCTGTAGGACGATTACACCTTGATACTGGCTATTAACAATAAATGGCACACCCAGCCAAGAGCGGGGCGAGCGGCCAATCATCTTAAAATATCCCCGTTTTATGTGCGTGTTAAACTGGAGATGGTCGCATAAAAGTGGTCGCTGATTTTTTAATATAAAATAAGATGCGCTATGTTTTATTTGATCTTTTGACACTCGCTGGTGCGCATTGCATTTTTCTGCACCTTCAACCAAGTAAACGATTTCTAGCACGTCCTCTTGGGTATCGTATAAACCAATAAAAAAGTTTTCCGCACTTAGTTGGGATGCAATGATCATATATAGATCATCATAAAAAGCTTCTAAATTCTCGAAGCGATAAGTGATGTTAGCGATTTTCAACAAAGACTTTTCTAAATTCTGAGCCTGATGTAATTGAGCAATGGTGGATTGTAGATTTTCCAGTGTTCTAAGTTGATGTATTTTTGCACTTAATAAATGCGCGACGGTTGATAAAATCTGTAAGTGTGCAGCAGTAAAATAATCCGCTTCAGGGTGCTCGCAATCAATTACACCAATCAAGTGGTCTTCATATTCCAACGGTACACATAATTCTGACAGAGCAGGGCGAAGATCTGCGATGTACATAGGGTGAGAAGCGACATCTCCAGAAATAAAGGGCGTTCTTGTCATTGCCACTTGGCCGGTAATACCTGAGCCTATTTTTATCCTAGTTTGTGCCACTCGATAGTCGTTATTATTTTCCGACACGCCCATGCTTGCAGCTACTTCAAGGTATTCTTGATAAGGGTCTGCAAGATAAATCACACAATCAACAAAGCCAAGTTTACTAACGACTTGTGTTGTAACGTATTCAAATAATTCATCGAGCTTGGTCAGGTGCAGCAGTGACGAGGAAAACTGGTTGATGATGCTAAGCTGCTCTGTTTTTGATTCTAGTTTTTGGTTTTCAGATAGCATACATATTTCTCATAAATGACTATGATTACGTTAACGTAATTTGCACTTATTTACCAATACTGAAGTGTTTGTTTTATTGCGCTACAGAGAGCCATACCTCTGAGTTGAAATAAACTAAGCTTCGTCTTAAAAACTTTACTAACACCAAATCGCGGCCTATGATCGGGCAAATTCAGTAGTGGAAGAGAGCAATGAGCAGCAAACAAACGCTAACAATCACAAGACCGGATGATTGGCATGTTCACCTGCGAGATGGTGACGTATTGGTTGATACCGTAAGAGACATTAGTCGCTACATGGGGCGAGCGATTATTATGCCTAACTTAGTGCCCCCAGCAACATGTACCGACAGTGCTTTGGCATATCGCGAGCGGATCATGGGTGCTAATCCGCAAGGTAATTTTGAACCTTTAATGGTGCTTTATCTTACAGACAATACGACGCCAGAGGAAATCAAAAAAGCAAAGGCAACTGGTCACATTGTTGCGGCTAAATTGTATCCAGCCGGTGCGACGACTAATTCAGATTCGGGTGTCACGGATATTGAAAATGTATATCCTGCACTTGAAGCTATGCAAGAAGTTGGTATGTTGCTGCTAGTGCATGGGGAAGTGACAGACTCTTCAATCGATATTTTCGACCGAGAAAAAGTGTTTCTTGAAACTAAGCTCTCAAAGGTAGTAGACAACTTCCCGTCTTTAAAGATTGTGTTGGAGCATATCACCACAAAAGATGCTGTTGATTTTGTTACCAATGCACCGGACAATGTTGCCGCTACAATTACAGCCCATCATTTACTATATAATCGTAATCACATGCTAGCTGGTGGTATTCGCCCTCACTACTATTGTCTGCCAATCTTAAAACGTAATACTCACCAGCAGGCTTTGATTACAGCTGCAACGAGTGGCAGTAAAAAGTTTTTCCTAGGCACTGACTCCGCGCCTCATGCAAAAGACAAAAAAGAAGCCGCATGTGGTTGTGCTGGTGCATATACGGCGCATGCCGCTATTGAACTTTACGCTGAAGCATTTGAAGAAGCGGGAGCACTTGACAAGCTTGAAGGCTTTGCAAGTCACTTTGGCCCTGACTTTTATAATTTGCCACGAAATCAAGATACGATTACGTTAACAAAATCACCATGGGTGGTGCCTGACTCTTACACACTCGGCACAGGCTCAGTAGTTCCTATTAAAGCAGGTGGGACAATTGACTGGAAAGTAGATTGAGTTTTAAACAAAATGTAATTAAAATTTCTTAAATCACATACAAAAGCGCTATTATGGCGCTTTTTTTTGTTAAAATCTTTAGGTATATAGAATAGAATTTGTTTTTTTAAAATTTTAATATAGTATTCAATATTAATATTAAAACTAGCTTAAATGAGAGAGTGTCAATGCGTGAGATCAAGTCTTTTGTAAAAACTGCAAGTCCGAGTGATTTAGAAAAAGCATTGGAGTATATTCAAAAAGCGCTGGATGAGCAAAAGGAACAACAACAAGCCAAAGCTGAAGTAATGGCAATGTTGAAAGAAAAAGGACTTACGCTTGATGATTTAGTAGGTGAAGGCGCAGCTGATCGTCGCTCAAAAGTAAAACCTAAATACCGTATAATCATTGACGGTGAGGTAACAGAGTGGACGGGTCGCGGTAAAACACCTAAGGTATTCCAAGGTGTTAACTTAGATGATTATCTAATCGAATAAATAGCCGATTATTGGTGTAGTTAGATATTGCACTGATAAAGCCTACATGAAAGGCGTATCTCAATAGATACGCCTTTTTTGGATCAATTAGTTATATTTGAGGCGCTTATTTACGTATTAAGACCTTATCAGAAAGAAGCCGTAACAAATACCTTGGTTCACTTTCGTAAAAGTAATGATTCTGCTGTCATAGTATTACCGACAGGAGCTGGAAAAAGTTTAGTTATTGCAGAATTAGCAAAGCTTGCTAAACATAAAATACTGGTATTAACTCATGTTAAAGAGTTAGTTGAACAAAATGCACAAAAATATAAAAGTTATGGTTTACAGGCGAGTATTTTTTCCGCTGGCTTAAAAGAAAAGTCGTTACAGCATCAAGTCACGTTTGCCAGTGTGCAATCTTTATCGAGAAATGTCTCTCAGCTCGATCAATTCTATTCCCTCGTTATTATTGATGAATGTCATCGAGTAAGCGGCGAGGATAACAGCCAGTATCAGCAAATCCTGCAGCAAGTACGGACACTAAATCCAAACTTAAAAATACTAGGCCTCACTGCAACGCCTTATCGGTTGGGCATGGGGTGGATATACCAAAAACATTATCATGGTTTCGTGAGAGGTGAAGCTGATTCACCATTTAAACATTGTATTTATGAGTTACCGCTTAGGTATATGATCAAAAACAACTACCTAACCCCACCAAATCAAATAGATCCTGCGGTAGAAAACTATGACTTTTCCAGTTTAAGTACAGATTCATTTGGGCGCTATTCAGCATCAGATATGAATACATTATTAAATGCTCAGACTCGTGCGACAAAAAGTATTATTGAGCACTTGATAGGTTTGAGTACACAGCGACAGGGGGTAATGATTTTCGCAGCCACCGTCATGCACGCAAAGGAAGTGTTAGGTTACTTACCGGAGCAGTGTAGTGCGCTAATTACCGGTGAAACCAAATCTACAGAGCGTGATCTGTTAATCAAGAAATTTAAAAATAAAGAAATTAAATACCTAGTTAATGTGTCGGTATTGACTACTGGATTTGATGCTCCCCACGTAGACGTTATCGCAATTTTACGCCCAACAGAATCAGTAAGCCTGTATCAGCAAATTGTAGGCAGAGGACTTAGGCTGGATGACAATAAAGTAGATTGTCTGGTTCTAGATTATGCGGGAAATGATTTCGACTTATTTTCGCCAGAGGTTGGCAGCAAAAAGCCGAGTAATGACAATGAACCGGTACAGGTACTTTGCCCAGGCTGTGGCTTTGCAAACATATTTTGGGGTAAAGTGGATGAGCAGGGCAAAGTGATAGAGCATTTTGGGCGACGCTGCCAGGGGCTGTTGGAGGATATTGATGGGGATTCACAACAATGTGACTTTCGCTTCAAATTCAAAGAATGTGACGCATGTGGTGCTGAAAACGATATTGCGGCAAGGCAATGTCATCAGTGTGGCGGGGTAATGGCTGACCCAGATGATAAGCTCCGTGCAGCCTTAAATTTAAAACATGCGATGGTGTTAAGGTGTAGCGGCTTAAGTGGGGAAGTGTTTAGCGAAAATAAGTTAAAAGTTACTTACTTTGATGAAGATGGTGCCAGCTGTAGTGAGGTGTATGATTTTTCTAATCAAAAAAGTGTATTTGTGTTCCACCAGCTTTTTGCAAAACGAAGAAAGTCAACACCTGTGCCTGCAAAGTGGCTATCTGCTGCACAGGTAACGACGACAGATCTCATCGCGCCAGATTTTGTTATCGCCAAATTACATAAAAAGTTTGGTTGGCAGGTTTCCGAAAAGTTATTTGATTATCAAGGAAGTTTTAGAAAAGCAGATAAAAGTTAGTCGTCTAGGTATCAGCACACCTATTAAATGTTGTTAAAACCTTAAGGTGTGCTCGGTTATTCAGGCTACGTCGATGTAGGTACCTTGGCGGTAGCAGGGTGCGGTATCGTAGTTATCGACAAGATATTTACTTAAGATAATTGGTATAACAGCCTGCTATTCGTCAGCCATCAATCCCCAACCATCGCCATAGCCTTCATGCTCATTTGCGATGCTCTCTAGGTACTGCTCTGTTTGGCTAAGCAGTTCATGTAGTGGCACCATAGTTACTGTTGTGACCACTTCCCACACACCGGTATCTGGGCATTTTTGTAGTTGGGTTTTAGGCGCTAGCTCATCTTTTTCAATAGTGTCGATGAAGCGTTTTGCATCATCTGCTTTTTCGAAGAGAATATAAAAGTCAATATTCTGCATCTGCGTTAAGTCAACGCCAGCAGCGGCAATCTCGGCAAGAAGCTCGCCATTATCATCATTTGGGAATTGCATAATTTTACTCTGCAGGTTCAATTATCGCTATTGTCCGTCATCTGTAACAAAATAAAAAGCATGATTGTAAATAAATGTGTGATAGCAATGACGGCAATATCATAAAATAAACCCGATGTTCAGGTTAAGGGCGGCAAAATAACACTTTATTCTAAAAGTCGTTTTACAGTCTCCAATTTCACAAGCACAATGACACTACCTGTGTTGTTAAGTCGCTATATTTAGGTCGTATTATTTTAATGAAGCCGTTTCTTCTTTGTCTGAAAATTATATTGTTAACATGTTGCTTCTCTGCTTTTGCGGTAGAAACCGAGTCTCGTCCAGAAGCAGAACATATCACCAGTATTGTGGTTAACCTAGATAACAGCACGGTAAAAAATAATGTATTGGGCTTTTTGAAAGGGTATGAAGGTAAAACAAAAACACCGCGAGTCCTCAAGTCTATGCGAGCGGATATACGCCGTTCGTTAAATGCCTTGGGTTACTATCATTTTGAGATACAGTTTAGTGAAGATAGCCAAGCCGTTGCTGTTACTATAAAGCTCGAAGCGCCATTAAAATGGAAAACGGTGAATATTGATCTCATCGGTGAAGGCAAAGCAAACGCTGAGTTGTTAGCTTTGATAGAAGATGTGCCTGTACGTATCGGTAAACAGGTGGATCATAGCGATTACCAAGCAACGAAAAGTCGTTTAGAAAGTGAACTGCTGGAGCTAGGGTATTTTGACTATCAATGGCAAGAATCTAAGCTGATCATACATCAAGGCAATCGATACGCTGGAGTTCGATTTTTATTGGACACAGGAATACGCTATCAGTTTGGTGGTTTGACGATTGAACGAAGCACCAAAGCTGCTGATTATATCCGTTCTTTGAGTCCTTTTTCCAAAGGACAGCCGTTTGAGGCAGGTTTACTATCTGATTTTAATCTAGCATTAAATGAAACCCCCTATTTTAGCGCTATCAAGGTATACCCATTATTAAAAGCGCGTGCCAGTGGGCAAATTCCAGTGAGTGTTCACGTTGAAGACAAGCCTGCAAATAGCTTTGAGTTAGGCGCAGGATATAGCGATGATGTTGGCGCCAAAACACGTTTTAAATGGGTTAAACCGTGGATCACAAAGTCGGGTCACTCTTTTGAATCAAACCTTAGGATCTCTCAGAAGCAACAGGATATTACAGCTAGCTACACTATTCCCGTGGAAAACCCAAACGATGATTTATGGCGGGTGTTAGGAGGGTATCAATTACAAGATGATGTTACTGAGGGTATTGATAGCCGGATCTGGAATGTACAGGTACAGCGGCAGTGGCTAACCGATGATGATTGGATAAGAACAGCATTTATCAAGCGTGAACATGAATCTACAGAGCAAAAAAATGAAACGCAAAAAACCGAAATGTTGATACCAGGAGTCAGCTATTTAAAAAAGGAGAGTAAAGGTGGCGCGCTGCCGTATTGGGGTAATAAAAGGTTAATTTCCATAGAGGGAGCTGCTGACTCCTTATTGTCCTCGACGAACATGTTAAAAGTGCGTTGGAACAATGAGTGGCTAAGAAGTGTGGAGGCTAGGCATTTGTTCTTTGGCCGTATCGATCTGGGTGCCATCGTAACTAAAGATATCGATAAAATACCCTTCACTCACCGTTTCTTGGCAGGCGGCGATCAGAGTATCCGTGGCTTTGCCTACGAGTCAGTCGGTCCACGAGATGACGAGGGGCGGATCTTAGGCGGTAAGTACCTGGCAACAGGCACTTTGGAATACAATTACCAATTTCACCCAAGTTGGAGAGCGGCGTTATTCATTGATGCAGGGACTGCAACGAATGACTTCTCCGATGCTTGGGAAGTCGGTGCTGGTTTTGGTTTTCGTTACCTAACACCAGTAGGCCCAATCCGCCTAGACCATGCGTGGGGGCTTACCAAAGAAAGTAAAAGTACTCGTCTTAGTATTGTCATAGGGCCTGAAATTTAATGCAGTTTAGACGCTTCAAAATCAAACTTATCACCGCCTCAATCAGTGTGTTTATACTGCTAGTTTGTTTATGCTTTACTTTACCCGGGCAACAGCTATTAGTTTGGGTCGCGAATCAATCAGTTGCAGGCCTTGAGATAAAGGGGATAGACAAGCGTTTGTTGTCGGGTGCAAATCTGAACTTACGTTACCAGAATGAAAACATAGATGTTCGTCTCAAAGACGCCAAGATAGCTCTGGCGTGGTGGAGCTGTGCAAGTGTGTGTCTGTCTGTAGATGCTAAGACGATAGTAGTAGAACAAAAATCTATCAGTAAAAGTGATACGCAACCTTCCCAAAGCAGCATGCTTGATTTGCCATTTTCATTTGCCATTCAGCAGGCTCAAATTCAGCAGCTCTCACTTAAGACACCTGAGCTTAATGTACAGGTACATAATTTTGATACGCAGCTATCAGGAGCAGGCTCACATATTGATGTCAGTGCTTTATCTATTGACTCGGTGCTGATAAACACCAAAGTGGCTAAGCCGCCAGCTTCTGCTCAAGCATCAGCACCATTACGTGAAATAGCGCCACTTCCATTGCCAAAAGTAGCGTTACCGTTTACAGCGATGCTAGGTGAATTGACACTCAACAGGCTCTCCATTGATGAACAGACAATCACTAATATAAAAGTCTCTGGAGTCGAGCTGGCTGAGACCGTGAAAGTGCAACATGCGCAGCTCAACTATCAGCAATGGTTTTTATCAACAGCGGCAGACATCGCCTTAGATAACTGGACGGTGACATTAGATGCCACGATGAGCGCGCCGCAAGGACTAATAACTGCCAGCCTAGTAGGTCAACCGCATAACTTAACACTCTCATTGAACACCAAAGGTGCGGTGTTTTCATCGATGCAAGCGCATGCAAACTTAACGCAAAAAAATTGGCCGTTTACGTTGCAAGGAAAAGTTGAAAAGTGTCTTACCCCTGCAAAGCCAGTGGCGCTGAAAAGTGCCACCCTTAGTCTACAAGGAGACATTACAAACTATAAAATGTCTACATCGTTGGCTGTTAATGCGCAGTCTATTGGTGATATTAGCGCTACACTTGATGGTCACGGAGGGATAGACGCATTTGTCTTGGCTAAAGGCGCGCTTTTACTCAACAAAGCTCAGGCCGAGGTGTCTGGAGAGATAAATTGGCAGACTGGGCTGAAAGCCAGCGCAAAAGGAGACTTTACTCAGCTGCCCATAGATAAGTTGCTAAGCCTGCTACCATCGAATGTAGAGATGGTCGAAGATGATGTGTTAAATGGCCAGTTTGCTCTGGGCTTTTCCAGCCACGCAGAGCAGTGGCAGGTTAATATCGAGCGCTTTACAGCAGAAGGACAACTTGCTGGATTGCCAATACAGGCAGAAGTTAAGTTTACTGTTGACCAAAGTCTGCTCGGCGAGCTGAGTCATGCACATTTAACTTATGGCAAAAATAAGCTCATCTTAAGTGGTGAGCTTGGGCAGCAGCTAGATTTACATCTTGATCTACAGCTGGAGCAAACAGCAAACGCGCTGTTCCCTGCGGATATTGTGGGTGGCGGTGAAGTTTTTATTCGGGGTGATCATACAAAGCTGAGCATTCAGACTGAACTGTATTTTGATTTGTTACGTTATCAGGATAAAACATTACACGGTTTGGCGGCAAACGGGAAAGTTGATATAGCCAATGTGCTGTCTGGTCAAATGAAATTGGCTTTAGATCGCCTGCATATCGACACTGAAGTGTTTGAAGGTATTCACCTTACGGTGAAAGGAGATCAAAAGCAGCATAATATCGCATTGGATGTTCGTGATAAGCGCGTCGTTGCCAGTCTAAAAGTCAGTGGTAAGACCCAGCAGTCAGCTTGGTATGGAGAATTATCGTCAGGTGAAATCACCGCTTCGGGTCAAACGATAACACTCCAAAACCCAGCTGTAATTGTGCTAAGTGGATCTGCTCAGCGTGTTGCATCACAGTGCTGGAAAATGGCGGGTAGCACGCTGTGTTTCGCCGCCGAGCAGCAAAGTGGACAAGGAAAAGCAGAGTTTAAACTTGATAAATTAGCGCTGGCTACATTACAAGCTTGGTTACCAAATGAATTGACGTTAAATGGGCAAACCCATGCTACAGCAAAACTTGCATGGAAAGGTGGTCAGATAATACGTGCAAATGGTGAGCTAAATATCGTTGATGTAGAGCTTGCTACACATGGTCAAAGAGTTTCAATTTCTGAGTTTAAAGCACAGCTGAAAACCGATAACAAACAACTCAATGCCGATTGGCGTATGATGTCTGAGACACTAGGTAAATTCAGTGGTACGACGCGTCTACCGCTAAATAAGCAGACTCCAACGCTGGCCGGAAAGATTAAAGTCGAGTCTATCGTGCTGGCCAAGTTGTCTACTTTATTAAATCGAGTAACAGATCAAAGCTTTGATCTTCAGGGCACGGTGTCTGGAGATATAGATATTGCAGGCACACTATTGGCACCTGAGGTTAATGGTAAGCTGAGTGCTCAACATTTATCTATGTCATCTGACTCTTTGCCGATAGAAATCGACGAAGGCAGTATAAATCTCGATTTTAATACAACGTCTGCACAGCTCAAGGCCGAGCTTAATGCTACCAAAGGCGGTAAATTAGTACTCACAGGTGACGCTGATTGGTCATCGGAATTATCCGCTAAAGTGAGTATGCAGGGGGATGAATTATATTTACAGCCGAGTTCGCGAATAGAGTTAACGGCAAATCCTGATTTAACGCTGTCTTATAAAGACAAAGTAGCACGTGTCTTTGGAGAGATTTTAGTGCCATTTGGTCGAGTGAATATCGAGTCATTGCCAGCGGGCGTAACCTCACCAAGCGACGATGAAATTATTGTCGATGCTAAGGTAAAAAAGCAAATGTCAGTGCCTGTCCAGCATGAAATAGATTTAGAGCTAATAGTTGGTGATAACTTTAGGGTTAATGCTCTGGGCTTAGATAGCTTTGTTACTGGTGCTATCGAAGTTGATAAACAAATAACAACGCCGATGTTAGCAACTGGGGAGCTGCAACTCAGAGAAGGAAAGTACCGAGCGTTTGGCCAAGATTTACTTATCCGTACAGGGCAAATTGGCTTTAATGGTGCGTTAGATAAGCCCTATTTAAATATTCGTGCGATCCGAAATCCAGTGACTACAGCGAATGATGTAACCGCTGGAGTAGAGTTAACCGGTAGTATTACTTCACCGCGTTTAGTTGTGTTCTCAGAGCCCACCATGGATCAAGCTAAAGCATTATCATATTTACTAAACGGCCAACCGCTAGGAAAGTCAGAGACTTCAAATAATGCGCTCCTCACTCAATTTTTACTCTCACAAGGAATTGATCGAAGCGAAAGCTTTTTTAGCAAGGCTGGTGAATCACTCGGCTTTTCCGACGTTAACTTATCAGCTAAAGGCAGTGGTGATGATACACAAGTTGAAGTGTCAGGCTATCTTACCCCCAATATACAAATAAGTTATCGAGTGGGTGTGTTTGAATCAATTAATGAAATTGCATTGCGCTATCGGGTTTTTTCTAAGTTTTATGTAGAAGCAACCAGTGGGTTATATAACAGCATAGATTTTCTATATAAGTTCGATTGGGATCAACAATGAAGTGGTTGATACTGACATTTAGCTTATTGTGGTTACCAGCGGTTGCTCAAGAAGCTAGGGTGATACGGATCAGTATTGGCGCAGATCCTTATATTGTCGAATTATTGACCTTAGCTTTATCTTATGAACAAACGCCGAGCAAAATAGTGTCGGTGCGCAATGTGGTGTCGCAAGCGCGAGCTATCAGGTTACTTGGGAAAAAGTCTGGGGTAGATGTTAGTTGGCTGGTGACTAACTCTCAACGTGAAAAAGCGGCAAGAGCCATTCGTATTCCGTTAGTCAAAGGTTTATTAGGTTATCGGATCCCGCTAGTACATCGAGATAATCGCCACGCACTCAGTGCTATACGTTACATTGGTGATTTACGAAGCTTTACGTTTGGTCTTCGTAGTGATTGGCCGGATCATGAAATTTTTGAGCAAAATGGGCTTCATGTCATGTCGTTTTCGCAAGAGCAAAGTGGCTATGAAATGTTAGCTAAAAAAAGATTTGATATTTTACCCAGCGATTTTGTCAGTATTGAAAGCGCACTCAGTGATCCGCGCTTACGCGCAGATCACTATGTCGCATTTTATTACCCTTCTGCGGTCTACTTTTTTGTATCCCATGATGATCAGCTGTTATATGAACAGCTTAAAAAAGGTCTAAAACGAGCGCTACAAGATGGTAAGTTTGAAGCGCTGTTTTTAAAACACTTTTCTAGCCGAGTCAAAGCACTAGATCTCGAAAATAAAACAATTATAGAATTGAGTAATCCAACTTTGCCACCAAGCGCACCGCTAGAAATACCGCATTACTGGCACACACAAGGAAAATAATAATGAAAAAGGCCTTAATTCTCACCGCATGTATTACTGCTTCATCCATCGTGGCGGCAACGCCATATACAAAGTCACCATCAGAAGTTGTTGCGGGAGCAAAAAAGTCGGATTGGCAGGAGCTAGACCCTCAAAATATCTTAAAAATTAAATTACAAACGGGGCCGGTGTACATTTCACTAAATTCTGAACTTGCACCTAACCATGTAGCAAATATCAAGGCATTAGCGCGAGAAGGGTTTTATACCAATTTAAATATGTATCGATTTGTCGAAAATTTTGTTGCACAGGGGGGAGACATGTCAGATAAAAAAATTCCCCAAAAAGGAAAAAAGACGATCGCTGCGGAGTTTTACCATAGCACCGACACAGGGTTACCGATTACCTCTGTGCAGGCTGTAGATGGTTACGCTCCTCGTACAGGCTTTCGAAATGGATTTGCGGTGGCACAAAATCAATCTGGTACAAAAACGTGGATGACCCACTGTGTTGGTGCTTTTGCAATGGCAAGAAGCAATGATGTAAACAGTGGCGGTACTGAGTTTTATATCACCCTCACACCGCAGCGCTATCTTGACAAAAATACCACCGTATTTGGTCAGTTGCTATCTGGGATGGAACATGTACAGCAGCTAAAGCGCCAGCCAGTGGCGGGACAAGCTTATAATGTGATCGAAGGTGTCTCAGTACTTGCGGATGTAAAAAATGCACCAACGTTCAAGCGACTAAGAACGGACACCGAGGTATTTGCAGAGTTAATATCAGCGCGTAAAAATAGAGCTGGTGAGTGGTTTGTCGATACTCCAAATCATACTGATGTATGCTCGGTGCCCGTCCCTGTAGAAATGCAAGAGGCGGCAAATTAAGATCACCTATAGCTTGGGATAAAGCGTCGCTATTTGCTGTTTTTTATCTTAACCGGTGCCCATTACGCAGTTTGTACCTATCGCAAACTGCGTAATGGAGTTGGTATTATTGCCTGTTAGTTCGCACGGCATAAGGCGTCTTATTTTGCTCGTTTGAGCGGTATGGATTGATGTCCAATCCGCCACGGCGAGTATAGCGCGCATATACCGAGAGTTTCTCAGGATTAAATGTGCGCCACAGCTCGCAGTAAATACGCTCTACGCATTGCTCATGAAACTCGTTATGATCACGAAACGAAATCAGATACTTAAGTAACGCGGCCTTATCAATTTGCTTGCCCTGATAACTAATGACGATACTCGCCCAATCAGGTTGTGAAGTGATTAAGCAATTTGATTTGAGCAAATGACTGTGAAGCGTCTCTTGCACTACTTTATCAGACGCTAATTTAAGTAAATTATGGTCTGGTGTGTAGGTGTCTACTTCTATATCAAGAGAGTCAATACACTCACCAGGTAATGATGAGAATGGAATACAATCAAATTCACCAGCGCCAAAAAGTGTGACGTTAACTTCGCTGTTTGAAGCTGCGGATAAATCCTCTGTCAGTGTTTGACGCACTACTTCCATCGAATCAAATCGGCTTTGATTAAAGCTATTTAAGTAAAGTTTGAATGACTTTGACTCAATAATATGAGAACTCTGGCAAGGAAAAACAAAGGTTGCAACGGCGACTTGTGGTTTGCCCTTAGTATTTAACCAAGATAACTCATAACCTGTCCACGTATCTTCACCTTTGAATGGTAGCTCAGCTTCGTCTACGTGAATTTGGTCACGATTAAGCTTTCGTGCAATTGGATGAAGTAAGCTCGGGGTATAAACACTGGCATATTCTGTGGTTTTACCAAGCACAGAAGATTGCAGCTCTGGTGCATTGTTGTAGTCTGTCATGTTAACTCAAATCTCGTTACAATATTCATATTATAGCGAATGTTCACTTGAGGATTAATACCCCCTTGACGGTATTACCTAAAAATGTGAACAGAAAATAAAGAGAGCTTTACTTATGACTCAGCCTGTGAATATGGCATGCCTTCATCAAGCCCATGCGGATTATTATCACCGCACATTTAAAGCATTACCGAGTACAGAATATGACGAAGCCTGGCCAAGCCCGTGCGAGCAAGGTGAGCCTAATAAACTCAATGAGATTAATTGGCAAGCTGTCGAGCGTAATCCTAAGGGGACTTTTGACGAGTTAGCAAAAGCACTTGAAACACAATTTCCTGACGGTTTGAATACACTATATGGGGATTTTTTTTCAGGTAATATAACAGCCTTCATAGATGGTAAAAAAATTGAGTTACTTCAGGCGTGGAATGCGGATGACTTTGATAGACTTCAGCAAAATATCACAGGGCACATCTTAATGAAACGCAGACTCAAGCAGCCAGATACAGTATTTATTGGATTAACCGAAGCTGATGACTTATTGGTGTCAGTGGATGTGTCGACGGGGCAAGTCGGGCTGGAATTTGTTGGGAAAAAACAACATCATGTGCTGGCAGACTCAATCGCAGAGTTTGTAGATTGCTTGATTGCGAATTATCTAGAGTAAATTAACGAGCTAGGAGCCTAGGCTCCTTATGCCATATATGGTATTACTGAAAGTCCCAAGAGATGTTGGAAACTAATTGACACGTCTCGCAGCGAAAATCAAACAGCCCAAACCAAGGAGACTCCAATAACCACTCACCATTACAACTTGGGCACTTTCGTGCTTTTTCAGTCGCAAGGCTTTCTCCACCTACTCGATAAAGATAGTAGTAAACTGGCTTTTGAGTGAGGTAGCGAATACGCTTACTTAAATCCATTCCTCTTCTGTATAGGTCACTGTCGGTACTAGATATTTCCTCAAGCGCAGCAAACTCACAGCGTGTAGCACCATTGATCTGGATCTGATCACAGGCTTGCCAATCCTCTTTCCATTTTATCAGCGCCTTGTAGTCGCCATTGGCTATGGCTGGGATTTTATAGAGCGGTACAGGTAAGAAATCATCGCCACAATATAACGGACTACAGGTATGAACATAAGTCGTATAGAGGATGTAGCTAGACGGTGTTTGGCAAGCGTCGGCACTATTGGCGTGGATGTCTTGACCAATCACCTTAACCTTAGGTGCAAGTAAGCCTGATTTTTGGAGTTCATCTATGGCAAATTTCACGAAAGGACTATGATTAAGGGGGTGTAGTGAGTCTTCCTCAGGACACATGACTCGAGTGATGAAATATCCCTCTTTGAGTACTGTTGGGAACTCATCACCGATAATTTGACCATTGAAGCGCAGCGCATTTACAACACGGTTGATTGCTTGTTCGGCGGCATCTAAGGTAGTTTCCTCGTAGCAATCAAAGATGAGATCAATGACAAACACTATGACTTCTCCAGTAATTCGATAAGCTTATCCAGTTTTGCTTCTATGCGGTCTAATTGGCTCTGAGCAGCAGGGGCTGTGGGCTTGTCAATTGCTTGAGAGTCTTCTATACAAGTGGGATCTTGTTTATAAGCCGCAATACCCGCAATGATATCGGGCATTGCAACACTTTGAGTTAGTTTACTCTTGGTCAACGCAACGGTTGGCGTGATTCCACTGTCTACTAACTTCTTAATGGCGTTGGCAACAACTGGGTGCATAAATCTTCCTGAATCCAGAAACAAGAAAGAGATCATATCACCATGTGATGCTGGGCGCTATTTGCCAGGCACCCAAGTTAATAACAAGAGGTTACCTTAACATAGCGTCAAGCTCATCAATCACTTCACTCCAGTCCGCATCTTCCCGCAACGACTCTTCAATAAAATGCCGTTGGCCTTCATTCCAAAATGGTGCCTGACTCAGTAACATCTCGTCAGGAAGGCGGTGCTGCTTAACAAAACCATCGATTGATTTAGGATCATTATCTAGCCCTAATTGGGCAAATAATGTGCTCATTGTGTGGCGGCTTGTATCCATATCGTACTCCCTCATTTAATTGAGTTTTACTTACTTTGGCTTATTAAACTTACTACTGTTGGTATAACCGTTGTGAAAGTACAAGTTGTCATTCCAAGTTTTGGTTAACTATAGTAAAGGTGGTTGCCAACCCTTTAGCAAGTCATCATGGGTAAAAAGTCATGGTGTGAATATCGCAACTAATAACAATTTGCTTAATTTAAGTGGCCTCCTTTAAGGCGGTCAGTCTTGTCTATAGCCCCGCGACAATATTTTGCGCACAGCAATATTTTTGTGGCGATTTCGACAAGGTTAAAACTCGCTATTTAGCTGTTTTAAAAAGTAATTCTTAGTGAAGGTTACTCCTTCGAATTGATCAAGTAGTAAGCCAAGAGAGTACAATATAACCGCTTATGGCTGAATAAAGCATGACTTGTGTCAAATCAATCATAGCGTAAACGCTGTTGAAGTCGGCTTCAGCTGGTCAACTGTGTCAATAATCAATAATAAGGTTCGGCTATGTCAGTACAAACTAAAATGGATAATTTAGCAGTAAAGTTCTTAAGCCCAGAAGATATAAATGTAGCAGCAAGCGTATTGTACCAAGCGTATCATGATGACCCTTTGCTAAAGCATGTGTTGCAAGCAAAGCACGAAGCTAGCTTTGAGAAAAAGCTCAGAGCGCTAATACGAGAGGAACTATCAGCATTTGGTCACACCGGCCAACCTTTAGTAGGATTATACAACCAAGCTAGGCTGATGGCAGTGGCCTGTGTTATCGCCGATAGTAATGAGTTAGAAGCGAGTCGGCAATGGCATTGGCGACTTAGGCTGATGATGAGTGCTGGGTACTTACAGACGCAACAGCTTATTGAAAAGGAAAGAGTAATTAGAGAGGAGTTGCAAGCTCATGAGCCGTATCACTTCTTATCTTTTATTGCTGTTGACCCACATGTTCAAGGGTTGGGGTATGGACATTACTTACTAATAGCCTTAGATGACTTGTTATCGCAGCATGATAAGACCACAGGTATGGCTGTGTTTATCACACAGCAAGACCACTTAGCGTTCTTTACAGCACATGACTACCACATTGTAAAAAACTTTGTATTTAGTAGTGTTGAGGGGACGCTGCTGTTTAAGAAAAAGTAACTTTTGCATTTGGGTTGCACCTTTCCTTTCTAGTTATTATTGCCCCTTACTACCTTCATTGAATGTGTTTGCAATGGCTTGGCTGCTGTAAACACATCTCTGATATCAAGAAACAACTACGAACTTGCGTCAAGCTTCTAAGTGTAAATAACTACGTCGTGTCTTAAGTCTCAGTGAAATAGCAACAACGGAAATTGTTGTGTGAGATATCTCCTACGGTAATGTGGGTAAAGGCGTTTTGTCATACCGAGTTTGGTGTGTTTTCAAAGTCTATCTTATTATTTATAAAAGAAATTATGTTTTTTGCTTTAAAATTACAGCAAAAAGATTGTCTGAGCCTATCTGCCAAAAAATTAAGAACCCCGTAAACTTAACAATGTAAGGAAACACAAGAGCAGGAGCTCAGCGTCAAAGGATAAGGAATATGACGACAACAGAAGGAAGTAGTACATAAGGCAAGGAAGGATGGAACTCTAGGAAGAGAGTATGAAGCGGAGCTTCATTAGGGATAAGGAGTCATAAGGAATGACAAGGAGCGCGGGAAGCGAAGTGGAACAAGGAAGATAAATAAGGATGAGCAAGGCTTTAGGATGAGGGAGCGTGGTCAGGATGACTACGAAGTGGATAAGTAACATAGGATGTTATATATGGAGCACATAAGGATAGTGTGAAGTGGAGCCAAGCTGGCGTAGGAGCGCAGGACGCGAAGTGGAGGCCAAGGTGGCTAAAAGGAAACTGCACTGGAAGTGCGAATGGACGATACAAGGATGAGGCAAGGGTAAGTCGGAGTACATACCCGTTCAGGGGATGAAAAATTGGCGGATTGCTTTTTAGTGGTAAAGCAGAGGAATTGGATACCTCTTGGGATAAACGTCAGGATTGAGGCGCGGCAAACAGGCTGGCGCCTTGGTTTTTTATGTTTGCAAAAATTACCTATCAATACGTCAACAATCGTAAATGCATAATTAGCTGGTGACCCTATACGCTGGCAACTCTTTTCGTACCAACCTTTCATTTTCTAAGTAAAGCTTACCTTGATAGGCTGACTCACCGTCAGAGCTAAATTCGAACATAAACTGGCTCTTTATACCTAGTTTGCCGTTTTTCAACACACCAATTCTACGTTTTGTACAAGCTACACTTAATAGTTGCACTTGCAAGCTCTCGGCTTGATGCTGGGCGTGTCTAGTTGCGGCTTCTGCAATTTGACGACTATACCAAAATAGCGCGATAACAGATGATACGATGATAAAAAGCCAGAGTGTTGTCATTTAAGAAAATAGCCTTCCAATTGCACGTGACAAAGTATCACTACGATTCTCTGCCCTAATTATTCCTAAAACATGTGGGCGTAACATTGGGATTGCAACTAAATCTGCGAAAATACTGCTGAAAAGACCATCAATTTGATCGTGCTCAGCGGCTTTCTCCAAATAACTATGTAGTCTATTTTGATCGGTGAGTGTTTCCCAAGTACGACCTGCAATAGTGAGCAAGCAGTCTGCATCGGTGGCCAGTTCAGAAGCTAAAATCGTATCTACTGCCTGTGCGATTAAACCAAGTGCATGACTGCCCGACATCGCGCGTAAATTAGTGACTACGGCATCCTTATTTTGTTCTTGGCAGGCGTGAGCTAAAACGGCTAAAAAGTCTTCGGTTTGTGTCGTTGAGACAGTAACGTGTTCAAGCATGGCGGCTAATGGGGTCTTAACTTCTACAGGCAAAATAGGCCATGCCTGTTGCAGGTTGCTTGAGTTTTGGCCATGGTCTAGGCGTAGAGCGAAGTCTGCAATACCTTGTAGCGCTATCTCTTGCCAACGATCGAATCCAAGCTTGCCAGAAAAGTAGAGTTCGGCGTGCTCGTAATATTGAGAGGCTGGGCGATTAAGATCACGCTTTAATAGTGCATTGAACGCAGCGAGTTTGTTCGCGTTAGGGGTAAAAACATAGGGGTTGTTGTCCAGTTTCCCTTGTGCGGCCTCTCCGGTTAATTGAGTGCCCAAGGCTTCGATCACCATTGAAGCAAAATGATCTCTGCTGGCGATGATCAACTTACTTTGTTCATCCAGTGGAAACTTTAAGAACCAAACATAGGGGTCAACAGTTGCTTGATTATCCCAAAACTGAATCGCCATGATAGCGTGGCCAGCTAAAGGGTATGGGTAAGGGGCTTGAGTATTTTCAATTTGCGCAAATTGCTTTTTGTCGATTTTTGTGATGCGACGGCCTATGTCGTATACACGCCACTGTGTACCGGCGTTAGTTAATAGTTCACCTAAAGTAGAGATTTGCGCTGTCATGAATACTCTGTTGTTACTGATACTGAAATTAGCGGCAATTATAGCGGTTTTTATTGGTACTGATAAGTCTCATAAAAAGGGCAGATGCGAGAATTGGCTGGCTGAGTGATCACGCATATAGTTATAATGTCTAAAATTGAAAATGAGAAAGTACCGATGAACTCGGAAGTATTAATTCAGTTAGACGAACTAGAAGCGTGTTTGAAAGCGGCTGGTCTTTGGCAAGATTCACCGATTTCAGCAGAAGCCTTGTCCTCTGTTGAACCATTTTGCTGCGATACCATGGCATTCGAGCAGTGGTTGCAGTTTGTATTTTTGAACAAAATACGGGATATGGTGGCAAAAGGTGAGGCACTCCCGACCAACATGGCCATTGCACCAATGGCTGAAATGGTATTAAGTGACCACCTATATTTTAATGCTGTGCATCAGTGCTTGAAAAATTTAGATAGTACATTTGCAAAGGAGTGCTAATGCTTGAAATTTTGTATCAAGATGAACACTATGTTGCCATCAATAAACCATCTGGGTTACTCGTTCATCGCTCTTTTTTAGACAAACGTGAAACCCAATTTGCAATGCAGATGCTACGTGATCAGCTCGATCAACATGTATTTCCTGTTCATCGTTTAGATAGACCTACATCTGGTGTACTGCTGTTTGCACTGAGTTCAGAGGCTGCACGAGCGATGAATGAAGTCTTTATTGCAGGTAAAATTAAAAAGCGTTATTTGGCCTTAACACGTGGCTTTGCACCTGACTCTAAGCTTGTTGATAAGCCGTTAAAAGAAGAGTTAGATAAGATAGCGGACAAATTTGCCGATCAGAATAAAGCACCGCAAGAAGCCCAAACACAGGTCAACTGTTTGGCGCAAGCTACATTGCCAATAGCTTTTGGTAAATATCCGAGTATTCGTTACTCTTTGGTTGAGTGTTTTCCACATACCGGGCGTAAACATCAGATCAGGCGTCATCTAAATCACTTAACACATCCCATTATTGGTGATGTGAACCACGGTGATAACAAGCATAATCATTTTTTCGTTGAACACTTTGGCCTACGTCGTTTAATGTTATTTGCAACACGGCTGGAATTTGTTCATCCTTACACCAACGTTGAGATTTCAATTACCGCCGATCTCGGAGAAGATACGCTCGCTGTATTTTCTCGCCTAGGGTGGTCAGACAATGAGAAGGATTATAAATAATGGCAAAAATTTCTATTTTTGTGGGTAGTATGTATGGTAATGCTGAAAACTTGGCAAACGATAGCGCTGAGCTTTTGAACCAAGCTGGACATGAAGCACATGTGGTTGAGCCTGCAACCTTAGCGGATCTAAAACAAGCCGAGAATATTTTGTTTATATCGTCGACAACCGGCGCAGGTGATATTCCGGATAATTTATTACCTCTGTTTTTGCAGATGCAAAGTGAGTTTCCGATGCTCACTGGTAAGCAAGTTGCAGTGATTGCGTTAGGGGATAGGAGTTACGGTGATACCTATTGTGGCGCAGGAAAGCAGATTGACGCCTTGGTCGAGGAATTAAATGCCACTCGGGTGCAAGCACGTTTGGATATCGATGCTTGTGAGCATTTTGAGCCATGGGAACCAGCTAAGCCTTGGCTACAGTCACTAGCCGACAAACTATAAGAAAATAGAGCCCGTAGGCTCTATTTCTATCTTTGCTTATAAACGGGTATTATACCAATTAGACTTAATACTTGCTCAATTTGAGGGAGTAAATCTGACGCTAACAGCGTTAAAAACTTCTTATTTAGAACAACTAAATCGCAAAATTTTTGCCTTGCCTACACGGATGTAGGTACCTTGGCGATAGCAGGACGCGGTAGCGGAGTTATCGACAAGATTTTCTCGCCTCAAAATAGACCACTTAATTAAGATAATTGGTATTACACTCGTTTAGTTTGTACGGTTAGTTTTAGTTTTTGACCCGGCTGAAGGTACTTTTGCCCAGCTAAATTATTCCATTTTACAATATCATTGACGCTTACATTAAACTTAGTCGCAATACGGGCAAGCGAGTCACCCTTTCGCACTTTGTAGGTAATTGTACGCTGCGTATCAACGAGGGCTGTTTGGCGAGGTGCTTTTTCACTTTTAAACACTGTGAGCTTTTGACCCAAGCGTAGTACCGCATTAGTTTTTAACTTATTCCAGCTGGCCAACTGCTTCACAGTGACATCGTACTCGCGACTAATATCCCACAAGGTATCGCCAGGTTTCACAGTATGACTTAGCTTTTGCTTCGTCACTTTATTAGCTGCTAGGCGTACTTCAGGTGGTAAATGTTCGCTTTGTAATTCACCGTCACTCAGTGGCACAAGGAGCTTTTGGCCAACACGTATCATGTTTCCGTTTACATTATTGAGTGAGCGGATAGCGCCAATGCTGGTATTGAACTTAGTTGCGACCACCGACAGGCTATCGCCTTTTTGCACCGTATAATATTGCCAGCGTAATCTATCTTTAACTTCGGTTTTTGCTAGCTTATCTTTAAAGGCATCGACTTTTTCCATCGGTAATAGCAACTGGTGCGGACCATCAGGATCGGTTGCCCAGCGATTAAAGCCTGGGTTTAAGCGATAAAGCTCGGTTAAAGATATGTCTGCCATTTCTGCCGCCAGAGCTAAATCGATTTGGGAGCCTACCTCAACGGTATCTACAACTTGTGCATTAATAATCGGCTGCCAAGTCACTTTGAATTCATCTGAGCGCTTCAGCAGGTCTGACAAAGCGAGTAACTTTGGTACGTATGCGGTGGTTTCTCTTGGTAAATCAAGAGACCAGAAATCAGTAGGAAGGTGCTTTTTTCGATTTTTTCTGATGGCTCTTAGCAATCTGCCTTCACCTGAGTTATAGGCTGCAATGGCATTGAGCCAGTCACCTTCTAATGTTTTATGTAGATAGGTGAGGTAATCAAGCGCTGCTTGTGTTGAGGCAACAATATCGCGGCGACCGTCATACCACCAGTTTTGCTTTAAGTTGAAGCGCTCACCTGTTTGGGGCATAAACTGCCAAATACCAGAAGCGGTTCTATGAGAATATCCAAAAGGGTCAAAAGCGCTTTCTACTATTGGGAGCAAAGCAATTTCTACTGGCATGTTGCGCTTTTCTACTTCTTCTACAATGTAGTAAAGGTATGGCTCTGCGCGTTTAGCTATACGGTCTAAGTAAGCTTGGTGGCGTTGATAATAGTTACGTTCAGCAACTACTGGGCGGTTTTGTGGTACTTCGATAGAGAGCTGATAGCGGATCCGCTCCCATACATCGTCAAATACAGGGGCAACTTCTTCGTCCTCATCTTGCCATGAGGTACTCAGTGTCTGAGAGATATCATAAGGGCTCGCATGGTCTAAATTAGCCTGCTTAACTTGCTCTGTTGCAGTCTCTAAGGGAGTTTCTTGGGTGATTTCACAACCACTTAAAATTGTTGCAGATGCAACAACGAGGGCGAGCTTTTTCATAAATGCGTTCTTTCGTTTGGAGGTTCGGACAAAAACTCGGCAATACTACCGAGTTTGTATCTGCATTTAAAGCTTCTTTGCTATTTTCTTTATAGCCGTCTAAATATGACGCAAGCAGCACTTCGTAGTGAGCGCGAGAAATAAATGGTTTTCCAGTGGAGATAAAGCAAGGTAACGCCAAATAGCTAGCCATTGACGTTACATTGAGTCACTGTTGAATATGTTAAAAGTTATCCTTCCACTTTCTCAAAGCAGCAAAGTGAGCTTCGGGTGTGCTGTCATTGCTGATAAACTCTCTAGGTGTATATGTAAGAATGTCAGCTTTAGCCGCGCGTGCAAATGGATTTATGGCTTTTTGCTGACCAATGGTAGTCGGAATAGTGCTTCTACCAGCTTGGCGCAGTTTTTGCGCTTGTTGATGATACTCAGTGAGTGCGAGGTTATTTGGCTCAACGGCGTGGGCAAATGCTAAGTTAGCTAGTGTGTACTCATGTGTGCAGTAAACTTGGCATGAGTTAGGGAGAGAGAGGAGTTTATTAAATGAGTGCCACATTTGCTCAGGCGTCCCTTCAAATAACCGGCCACATCCTGCGTTAAACAGAGTGTCTCCAGTGAAGG
Source organism: Pseudoalteromonas sp. McH1-7 (assembly GCF_013366255.1). Lineage (NCBI taxonomy): Bacteria > Pseudomonadati > Pseudomonadota > Gammaproteobacteria > Alteromonadales > Pseudoalteromonadaceae > Pseudoalteromonas > Pseudoalteromonas sp. McH1-7. Next base: position 141,882 of record NZ_JABWPQ010000013.1, read on the forward strand.
CGACCTCGTTATTAACATAACAAATATGATCTAACGTATGTCCCGGTGTGGCGATAACTTTTAGGGTAATACCAGCTAGGGTTATGGTATCGTGCTCTACGAGTGGACGCGTGATCCCTTGATACTTGCCGTTTTTTGGCCCATACACGGGAAGGTGTGGAAAACTCGTGAGCAGTGGTGCGATGCCATCAGTATGATCCCAATGGTGGTGAGTAACCAAGATGCCTTCAAGGGTAAGGTTTTGTTGATTTAAGTAATCTAAAACAGGTTTTTCGTCACCGGGGTCGACGACCCAGCAGCTTGAGCTGGTAGGGTCTTTTATCACCCAAATATAATTATCATCAAATGCTTTGATTGCATCGACTTGCACCATAACGCAATGCTCTATAAAGTGATTAATAACATCAGTATAACGAGCTTAGTAAATGAAACCAGCGTTAAGTTTTTTACAAGGACCTAAACCGGATGAGTGGCATGACTTCCCTCACGGTGATTACTTAAAAGTAGGGATCCAAAAACGACTGGATGAATGGTTACCGAGAATGTTCGGCTATCACATGCTAAAGCTGGGGTGTTTGAGTGGTCAAATGGATACCTCTGCAAGTCCCATTAAACATCAAGTTTGTGTTGCGCCGCAAGGTAAGCATGTGGGGGTCTTTGCCGAAATTGATGAGCTACCATTTTATGAGAATTCGGTAGATGCGTGTATTTTGAGTCAATGTTTAGAGTATCACTCCGACCCACATCATATTCTACGAGAAGCCCATCGGACATTAATTCCTGGTGGCTATATTGTTATCTCAGGCTTTAACCCATTCAGTCTTTGTGGCGTAGCGCAAATGTTGCCATTCAGCAAAGAAAAGCTGCCCTGGTCAGGACGCTTTTTTACGCCATCGCGAGTAAAAGACTGGCTAGATTTACTTGGTTTTGAAATCGTTGCTGATGAGCGCTTTATTCATGCTTCGTTGGCACGTGGGTCGAGATTATCTCGTTTTGCCCCTTGGCGGCGATTTTGTCGACATTACTTAAAGCCGATGGGTAGTGTGTATATGCTGGTAGCCAGAAAGCGAGTAATGCCTCTGACGCCCATTAAACCTAAGTGGCACGTCAAACCTAAGTGGACACCAGCAGTCAAAGGGGCTGGGCTTAGACAAACTTGTCAAGATAAAGAGTAGCTTTGTGACTCAAGTTAATTATTAATGGAGCAGGTACAGGGAACACTGCTCCTGAGGGCGTATCAAATACTGGCCTCGTAGCCCTCATCTACAAGTAGATTAGAACCTGATGCAGCCTCTCGCGCTAAGTCATCAACCCGTTCATTGTACTTGTTTCCTGCGTGACCTTTTACCCAGCGCCACTGGATTGTGTGGCGGCTAGTTGCAGCATCTAACCGCTGCCATAAATCTACATTTTTAACCGGTTGCTTCGCCGCGGTTTTCCAATTGCGTTTTTTCCAGTTTTCTAGCCACGATTCTATGCCTTGCTTCACATACTGACTATCCGTATACAAGGTAATTTCACATGGGCGCTTTAGTGTTTCAAGTGCAACAATAGCGGCGAGCATCTCCATGCGATTATTGGTGGTGAGTTTATACCCTTCACTCATTTCTTTTTCATGCCCTTGATAGGAAAGGTAAATACCATAACCTCCAGGACCTGGGTTACCTAAACATGAGCCATCGGTATAAATCTCTACGGTTTTTTGCACTGAATTGCCTATTTTTATGTAAAATGTGCGAATAGGGTAAAATAATAGCAAAGTTAAGCGAGCAACGATATGCACACTCGGCAAATAGTACTGGATACAGAAACCACAGGTATTGATCCGAAAGCAGGACATAGGATCATTGAAATAGGTTGTGTTGAGCTGGTTAATCGCAGACTAACGGGTAATAATTTCCACGTTTATATTAACCCCCAACGTGACATTGAAGAAGAAGCCATTGACGTTCACGGTATTACCAATGAGTTTTTACGTGGCAAGCCATTTTTTCATCAAGTTGCTCAAGAGTTTTTTGACTATATTAAAGGGGCAGAGCTTGTTATTCATAACGCACCGTTCGACGTCGGCTTTATGGATCACGAGTTTGCTAAACTAAACCAAGGTTTTCCGGCAACCCATGAATATTGCCAAGTGCTAGATACTCTCGTAATGGCACGAGATCTTCACCCAGGCCAGAAAAATAGCCTCGATGCACTTTGCCGACGCTACGATATCGATAACTCAAAGCGTACGCTACACGGCGCTTTGCTGGATTCCGAGATTTTAGCAGATGTTTACCTGTCGATGACGGGAGGACAAAAAAAGCTGAATTTGGCAAACCAGAACAAAGGTAACCAAGCTAATTCAGCTGGAAGTATTATTCGATTGGATAGTAATCGTCCTGCGCTTAAAGTTTTACGCGCCTCTGCCGATGAAGAGTTAGCACATTCAGAACGCTTGGAGCTGGTCAATAAAGCTTGCGGGCAAAGTCTGTGGCAACAATAGCGATAGAGATACAGTCAACTTTTCCACCAAAGTGATATTAAGGTTAATGCATGGTTTTACATCGGCTTTTTTTGGTGCTTATTTTGTTTGTCAGTATGGTGGTGAGTGCGCAAACACCGCAAATTACCATGCTACAGCGAGATGGCAAGGCAAATGAAATTCCGCTGCTAGATAACCGTTTTCGAATTGACCATAACATTGAAGAAATAACACTGCTATTTTTTCGAGCTCCTGGTACGCCTGCTGTTGTATTGGTAAAACCAGATGGTAGCAAATACTATGCAACAAGCTCGTTGGATAACGACGCTTTACAGTGGTATGACGAAGTTAGCTATGATCTGATCATTTTAAAAAAACCCACACCGGGCCCTTGGCAAGTGATTGGGCAAATTCAAAAAAACAGTCGGATCATGGTACTTGGAGATATTGAGCTTGAGGTAGAGGCGTTACCGCCACTTCTTTTTCGTGGTGAAGTACTAAAGGTAACAGGGCGTGTTACCAATGACGACAAGCCAATTGAAGTTGGCTATTTTCGGGATGTCGTTACATTATATGTTGAGTTTTCTAGCACCAATAATGATGAATATGCAAACTTTGGTGCTGGTACACAAAGCGTAACGGATTTTAAAGATGATGGTCGAGAGTTCGACGAAAGACCACTAGACGGTATTTTTACTGGGGAGTTTAAACTTAACTTTCCGGCAGGCGAGTGGCAACCTGAGTTTTTTATAGAAACTCCCATTCTCAAACGTAGAGTCATCAAGCCCCCAATTATAATTGCAGAGCCACCATTTAATTTTGAACTGATGTTAGCGGGAGAGAATGAGTTTGAACATGGCCTCACCATCTCTATTGATGAGTCGGTGGTGAAGCCAGAAACAATCATTTTGCAAGGTAAGATTTTTTACCCTAACGGTGAAGAGCAGATGTTCACTTTAGACAAACAAGAACGTCTGTATCGCCAGCTTGCAATAAAAAACTATGATTGGGGACGATATAGCGTTGAGATTTCAGCATTTGGAGAAAACATCAATGGTCGTGAGTTTATGGCGACATTACCAAACTATAACTTTGAAATAGAAAGACCGATAGAAAAGGTGCCAGAATTAGAAGCGCCGCAATTACCGCAAACAGCACTGCCTGAGCCTGAGCCAGAACCAACAATCAGTACAGGCTTATTAATTAGCATTATTGTGGCAGGTAACCTTGTGGTTTTACTCATTGGTTGGCTTGCGATCCGAGTTTTTGTTCAGAAAAAACCAATAAAGATTAAATTACCCGCACTAAAGAACCCTTTTAAGAAAACAGAAGAAGTGATTGATCTGAATGATTTGGGGGAAGATGAAAATAACACAACTGCAAATGGTTCAAAAAATGATAAATCAGGTGATATTTTGAACCTTTCGATGAAAGATAACTAAAAAACACGGTTTTTTTTCAAAAAACGGTTGACTCATGAGGGGGTCATTCGTATTATTCACGCCGCTGTCAGGGAGCACACCTTACAGCAAACACTGCAAGAATATGACGCGGAGTGGTAGTTCAGTTGGTTAGAATACCGGCCTGTCACGCCGGGGGTCGCGGGTTCGAGTCCCGTCCACTCCGC